>JBBSVL010000001.1:0-36932 GCA_038233595.1 Propionibacteriales bacterium
ACGCCGGACCGATCGCCTGCGCCACCAAGGCAGCGGACAGCCCGACGTACGGCAGCCCGGCCCCGGGGGTGGTGTGCGCTCCGGCGCAGTAGACGCCGTCGACCGGAGCCACCGTCCCCAGCCGGTGGTCCAGCGTCCTGCGACCTTGCCAGAGCACGCCGTACGGCGAACCGTGCCAGCCCTCGACCAACGCCCGAGGGGAGAGGTCGAGGCGAACCTCCACCTGCGCGCGTACGTCGATCCGGTGCCGGGCCAGCGCGGAGACCAGGTCCTCGGCGATGTTGCCGCGCCCCAGCAGGGTCCAGGCGTGAGCGCCGTCGGGCGCGGTGCCGTTAGTACGCAGCACCAGGAACGGGTCGCCGTGCAGCACCACCTCGTGCGGCAGGTCGGGGACGTCACCGACGATGCCGAGGTGGGTGACCACCGGAGGGATCGCCGGCATGGTGCGCTGGACCAGTCTGGCCAGTGCGGGCAGCCGACGCGGGTCGATCGCCACCACGACCAGGTCCGCGGCCCGGCTGCCCTCGGCGGTGTGCACCCCCCGGACGCATCGGTCGGCGACGACCAGGTCCAGCGCCGTGGTCCCGGTGTGCACCGTGACGCCGCGGGTGCGGAGCCGCTCGGTCATCGCGGCGGTGAGCAGGCCCATCCCGCCGGGCACCGTCCAGGTGCCGAACTTCTGCTCGACGTAGGAGACCATCCCGGCCCAGGCAGGCACGTTGCGCGGGTCGTGGCCCTCCATCAACGCCGGCGTGAGCGCCAGGTCGCGCAGCCGGTCGTCCTTGAGTCCCTTCATGATGATCTTCTGCAACGTCATCCGGTTGGCCATCAGGTCGCGCGAGCGCCGGCTCGCGTGGGCCGGTGACCAGGGCCGCTCCAGCCAGTCCTTGCGCAGCGCATCCCAGGCGTCCGTGAACTCAGCGGTGTAGGACACCCACTGCTCCCCGAGCCCCGCGCCCAGCGCCTTGTCGATCGCCTCGATCTGCCCCGACCGGCTACCGCCGGGGAGGTCAAGTCGGGTGCCGTCCTCGAAGCGGTGCTGCTGGGACGGCACCACCGGCACCAGGTCGAGCTCCTGCTCCAGCGGTCGCCCGGACTTGCGGAACAGGTCACGGATCACGGCGGGCAGCAGGGTCTGGGAGGCTCCGGCGTCCCAGCGGAACCCGTCCTGCTCGACGAAACCGAGCGCACCGCCGAGCCGGTCGGAGGCCTCGAGCAGGGTGACCTCGTGGCCCTGCTTGGCGAGCCGGGCGGCGCTGGCCATGCCCCCGAAGCCGCCCCCGACCACCGTCACCTGCGCCATGGGCCGAGCCTAGGCGGCCTAGGGGACAGCGTGCTGCTCACAGTGCCGGGCGACCTCGGGCGATCCGTCTGCGCACCTCACGGATCGAGGCGTTGAACGGGTACTCCTGGGCCACGCGCGGCAGCCGTCGTACGACGCCGGCGGCGTGAGCGACCAGACGGTCGAACCGGCGCTGGTCAGCCGCGGCCCACGGCAGCCGCATCTCCTCGCGGAACTCCGGCGGCAGGAACCCCGTGGTCAGCCGGACCCGGCGGTCGCCGATCGACTCGGGCGGCGGCCGGGGAAGGTAACGCATCCGGATCACGGAGATCAGGAAGTCCCGGACCTCCCGGTCGACCCGGATCCGGGCGACACCCTCGCGCCAGGCCACCTCGAACGCCGCGTGGCTCGTGGGCCAGGCCGTCGCCGGCATCTGCAGCAGGCCGCCGAGCACCACCCCCTCGGCCAGCAGCGCCTCCCGGCCGTCGGTGTCGAAGGGGCCGTGCACCAGCTCGTAGGTCTCCTCGAAGCCGCGGTAGAGGCAGGCCGCGACCCACCACTGCTGGCCCGGATCCATCGCGTCGTAGGCGACCGGGGCGTCCGGACCGCTGCGCACCGTCGCGTGGGACTCGTTGACGCCCCGCCGGAAGGCGGCCCGCTCCGTGGCGCTGCCGTGGCTGGCCACCGCGAGGTAGCCCAGCGTCGTACGACGGCGTCGCGACGGGTCGTTGAACAAGCCCGCCGGGGAGTCGCTGCTGCTCACTGCCCAGCCGATCTCCGGCCGCGACAGCTGCATCACCACGTTGGCCGCGCCGGAGAGCATCAGCATCGGGTTGGCAGCCCTACGCAGCAGCGGAGTGGGCAGCGCGTCGATCCGGGCCTGCTCCTCGCGGCTGCTGCGACCACTCATCCTCGCTCTGCAGACTCCTGGGCAGACTCCTGCGCCGCGACCTGGGCCGTGATCAGGCGCCCCAACGACTCCTCGTCACGGCCGACGACGGTGGTGCCGTCGTCGGCGGTGATGATCGGGCGCTGGATCAGGCTCGGGTGCTCCGCGAGCAGACCGAGCCACTGGTCGCGGTGCGCCTGGTCGCGCGGAGGGACGACCCCGAGCTCGCGGGTCTCCTTCTCGCGGGCGATGTGCCACGGCTCGAGGCCGAGCCGAGCCAGCACGCCGGCCAGCTCCGCGGTGCTGGGTGGGTCGTCGAGGTAGCGACGCTCGGTGTAGCTCATGCCCGCGGCGTCGAGGGCTTCCCGGGCGCTGCGGCACTTCGAGCAGGCCGGGTTGATCCAGAGCTCCATGTGCTACTCCACCTCGATCCGGACGGGCCGCGCCAGCGGAGTGAGCCTATTGCTCATCGGGGCTCGTCACGTCACGACCCGGATCGTGACCGGTCCCAGTCGGTCGAAGTCGGCCCGGAAGACGTCGGCGTCGTTCATCGGTACGGCGGCGTGCAGCGCCCCGGTCATCACCAGGTGCCCGGGCTCCATCCCGATGCCGACCTCGCCGAGGGTGTTGGCCAGCCAGGCCACTACCGCGATCGGGTCCCCGAGCGCCTCGGCCCCCGACCCGGAGTCGACCAGCTCACCGTTCCTGGTCAGCGTCATCTCGACCAGCCGGGGGTCGACGTCGCAGAGCGGTACCACGCGGCTGCTGACCACCGCCGCGCCGTTTGAGGCCAGGTCGGCCACGGTGTCGGCAAGCCTGATCCGCCAGTCGGCGAACCGGGAGTCGACGATCTCCATCGATGCCACGACGCCGGCGACGGCCTGCCGGGCGTCGAGGACGCTCACGCCGGGGCCTCGCAGCGGCGAACCCAGCACGGCGACGATCTCGGCCTCCAGCTTGGGCTGGATGAACCTGCTCAGCGAGATCTCGTCGCCGTCTGCGTAGAGCGTCGAGGCGAGCACGGGGCCGTAGTCGGGGGAGTCCAGGCCGATCATCTTCTGCATCGCCGTGGAGGTGAGCCCGACCTTGTAGCCCACGATCCGGTCCCCGTCCTCGACGAGCATCCGGGTCAGGTGCTCTTGGACGGCGTACCCGTCGGTCATCTCGAGGGTCGGGTCCTCGTCGGTGAACGGTGGGATGGCGACCCGGTCCCGCCGGGCCTGGTACAGCAGTCGGGCCTTGGCCTCGGGATCGCTGATCGGCATGGTCAACCTTCTCGGCTCGTCGGATTTCTGTAACGTGTTCTATTATCGACCTCCGGCGTGACTCCGGGAAGGGAGCCTGACGTGGCGAAGGCACTGGCGGCCATCATCGGTCCCGGCAACATCGGCACCGACCTGTTGGCCAAGCTTCGGCGCAGTGACGTGATCGAGGTCGGCTACATGGTCGGCGTCGTGGAGTCCGACGGTCTCGCCCGTGCGCGAGCGGCGGGGATCGAGGCGTCGTCCGGCGGGCTGGAGTGGCTGATGAAGCAGGGCACCCTGCCCGACATCGTCTTCGACGCCACCTCCGCGAAGGCGCACAAGGCGGCCGCTCCGGTGCTCGAGGAGGCCGGCATCGTCGCGATCGACCTGACCCCAGCGGCGGTCGGCCCGATGGTCTCCCCTCCGGTGAACTTCCGGGAGCACGTCGCGGCGATGAACATCAACATGATCAGCTGCGGTGCGCAGGCGACGGTCCCGATCGTGCACGCGGTCTCCTCCGTCGTACCCGTGCCGTACGCCGAGATCGTGGCCAGCGTGGCTTCGAAGTCGGCCGGGCCCGGCACCCGGGCCAACATCGACGAGTTCACCCACACCACGTCCCGCGCCGTACGTGAGCTGGGTGGCACGCCCAGAGGCAAGGCGATCATCGTGCTGAACCCGGTCGAGCCGCCGATGCTGATGCGCGACACGATCTTCTGCGCGATCCCCGCCGACGCGGACGAGGACGCGATCACCGCCTCGATCGAGAACCGGGTCCGCGAGGTGCAGGAGTACGTCCCCGGCTACACGCTCCGGCAGCCCCCGCAGTTCGACCCGCCACGCGAGAGGTGGGACGGCAACGGCCGGGTCTCGGTCTTCGTCGAGGTCAGGGGCGCGGGTGACTACCTCCCGGAGTATGCCGGCAACCTCGACATCATGACCGCCGCAGCGGCCCGGGTCGGCAACCTGGTCGCGAGTACCCGGATGCAGGCGGTCTCGGCATGAGCGGCACCTCGCGTCCGGTGCGGCTGACCGACACCACGCTGCGCGACGGCAGCCACGCGATGCAGCACCAGTTCACCGAGGAGCAGGTGCGCGCCACCGTGCACGCCCTCGACGCGGCGAACGTGGAGGTGATCGAGGTCAGCCACGGCGACGGCATCGGTGGCTCGTCGTTCAACTACGGCTTCTCCAAGGTCGAGGACATCACCCTGGTCCGCGCGGCCGCCGAGGAGGCGACCCAGGCGAAGATCGCGATCCTGCTGGTGCCCGGGATCGGCACCATGGACGACCTGCGCAACGCCAAGGAGGCCGGCGCCTCGGTCGCGCGGGTCGCGACCCACTGCACCGAGGCCGACGTCTCGATCCAGCACTTCGGGCTGGCCCGCTCGCTGGGCATGGAGACGGTGGGTTTCCTGATGATGAGCCACCGCACATCGCCCGAGGACCTCGCGCAGCAGGGCCGGATCATGGTCGACGCGGGCTGCGAGTGTGTCTACGCCGTGGACAGCGCCGGCGCGCTGGTGCTGACCGAGGCCGAGTCCCGGATCAAGGCACTGGTCGCCGAGGTCGGCACGGAGGCCCAGGTCGGGTTCCACGGCCACCAGAACCTCTCCCTGGGCGTCGCCAACTCGGTGCTCGCCTTCAGCTCAGGTGCCCGCCAGATCGACGGTTCCCTGTGCGCCCTCGGCGCAGGCGCGGGCAACTCGCCCACCGAGGTACTGGCCGCGACGTTCAACCACCTCGGCGTGGAGACCGGTGTCGACGTCGGGGGCGTGCTGGACGCCGCCGAGGAGGTCGTGCGGCCCTACATCCCCCGCTGGCCCAAGGCCGACCGCACCGCCATCGTGCAGGGCTGGGCCGGCGTCTACTCCTCGTTCCTGATCCACGCCGAGCACGCGGCCGAGAGGTACGACGTCCCGGCGCACGTGATCCTCCAGCGTGCGGGAGAGGCCGGCTACGTCGGCGGCCAGGAGGACATGCTCATCGACATCGCGCTCCAGCTCGCCCAGGAGCGCGACCTCGCCGCCACGGGCGCCCGCTGAGGAGAGGCTGGCTACTCCACGTCGATCTCGGTCGCGCCGGTCATCGCCGCGAGCTCGGGGTAGGTGGTGGAGAAGACAGCGGCCGGATGTCCCGCGGCCGCCCAGATCTCGTCGTACTGCCGCAGCCACGGGTCGAGGTAGGTCCGCACCGGCACCGGGTGGGCGATCGGGGAGACCCCGCCGATCACCTGTCCGGTGTGCTCGCGGACGAACTCCGGTCTTGCCCGCTTGAGTGTCTCGACGCCGACTGCTCCGGCCACCTTCGCCGTGTCGACCCGGTGGGACCCGGAGGTGAGGATCAGGATCGGCTCGCCACCGGCGTCGAAGAGCAGACTGTTGGCGATCGCGCCGACCTCGCAGCCGAGCGCCTCGGCGGCCAGCGCCGCGGTGTGCACCGACTCGGGCAGGACCACGATCCGTCCGGTGCCGCCCAGCTCCGCGAGCGCCTTGCGGAAGTTGGCGATGCTCACATGCTCCATGCGGGCGAGGTTAGCCGCTTGCCCTTGTCCGGTTGGTCGAGCGTAGTCGGGACCAGGTCGTACACAGAGCCGGATCAGGGCTTGACGTCCTGTCGGTGGGGAGGTGTAACTTGGAGGTAAGTCGAACGCATGTTCGAGGGTCGAGTCTGGCAGCGCAACGCTCTGGGGAAGGAGCTGACGTGCGGAGGTATGACGATCCGGTGGATGTGCGCAAGGGACAGGTCAAGGGGAGTTCCGGTCCCGTGGAGGGGCCTGAGCAGTTCCTGTGGCGCGGGCGGCTGTGGCAGGTGCGTGACGTGGTCGCGCACTGGGTGGAGACCGGGCCCTGGTGGCAGTCGGCGGGGGTGCGGGCGATGGTCGGGTCCGGCGAGCCCGACCCGGGCGGCCCCGTCGGGCTGCTGGCCGACGATCTCTTGGGCGAGCGTGAGGTCTGGCGGGTGGAGGCGGCCCGCGGTCGTGCCGTCTCGGCGGCGGGGGACCCCGGGTTCGGGGTCTTCGACCTGGTCTTCGACTGGGCGAGCGGCAGCTGGCGGCTGTCCGGCTGCGCGGACTAGAGGGGCTGAGGGGATGACGATGCACGAGACGGGCTACCTCCCGGCAGCCACCCACTCCTACCTCGACCGCGCCGCGGAGTCGCTGCACGAGGCGGCGACGAGTGCCGAGGTGCCGGCCCGCTACGCCTGTGCCCACGTCGCCGCTCTGCGGGCGACGGCGGCGCTGCTGGCGGCACGCGCCCGCCCGGCGGCGACCGGGCGTCGGCGGGTGCAGAAGAACGCCTGGGTGCTGCTGGCGGAGGTGGCACCCGAGCTCGCCGAGTGGGCGAGCTTCTTCGCCGCCGGCGCGGGCAAGCGTGCCGCCGCCGAGGCCGGCTCACGGCGAGCGGTCACCGAGCGCGAGGCCGACGACCTGGTCCGTGACGCCGACCGGTTTCTGGCCCTGGTCGAGCAGACGCTGGGGCTGGTCTCTCGCGGAGCGCCGTCCGACGTGCGTGCCGAACGGCGCTCCGACGTTGCCTGACCCGTTCGTCCATCTCCACGTCGCCTCCGGCTTCTCACTCCAGTACGGCGCCTCCCACCCACAGGCGCTGGTCGAGCGAGCAGCGGAGCAGGAGATGGACGCACTCGCCCTGACCGACCGCAACGGCACCTACGGCGCGGTCCGGTTCGTCAAGGCCTGCCAACGGGCCGGGATCCGACCGATCCTCGGGGTCGACCTGGCGATGAGCCCCACGCTGCACTCGACGGTGGTTGAGGAAGGCGCTCGCTCCTCAACCACCGGGTCCCCCCGCACCCCCGTCAGGGGCGGCGCCTCCCGCGACGCCCGGCTGCCCCGGGTCACCTTTTTGGCCAGCGGCCGCGACGGCTGGGCGGCCCTGTGCCGGCTCGTCTCGGCGACCCACCTCGCCGGTGACCGGGGTGACCCGGTGTGCTCGCTGGACCTGGTCTCCGAGCACCTGGGGGGCTCTGTCAGTTCTTCGGCCGGCACGTCCGTGCTGGTGCTGCTCGGCCCGTCCTCCGAGCTGGGCCGGGCGGTCACGCTGCGCTGCGACGACCGGGGCCGGGAGGTGCTCGGCCGCTGGCGCGAGGTGGTCGGCAGCTCCAACCTGGTCGTCGAGGCGGTCTCCCACCGGCTGTCCGGCACCGGCCCCGGTTCGTCGGTGCACGCCGCCCGGATGGTCGGCCTCGGCAGGTCCGCCGGGCTGACGGTGGTGCTGTCCAACGCGGTCCGCTACGCCGACCGGGCCGACGCCCCGACCGTCGACGTGCTCGACGCGGCGCGGAGGCTGGTGCCACTCGACCTGCGAAATCTCGACAGGCGCAACGCCGAAGGCTTCCTGAAGTCCGGCAAACAGATGCACGAGGTGGCCGAGGAGGTCGTGCGCTTCGCCGGGCTCGACGGATTCGGTGACGGCACCCGGCTGCTGGCGCAGACCCGGGCGGTGGCCGACCGCTGCGTGCTCGACCCGCGCGCAGACCTGGGGCTGGGGGAGGTGCACTTCCCGGAGTTCGACGTGGTTGCCCGGCCCCGGCAGCGTGACTCCGCCTTCGTGGGCGGGGCCCCGGCCGACACGGCGTTGCGGTCGCGGTGCGAGTCGGCGGTGGGGTGGCGCTACGGGCAGGCACCCAGGCAGCGCATCTGGAAGCGCCTCGACGACGAGCTGGAGATCATCCGGGGGCTCGGTTACGCGTCGTACTTCCTCGTCGTCGGTGACGTCACCGACCTGGTCCGAGAGCTCGGCATCCGGTGTGCGGCGCGCGGGTCGGGAGCGGGCAGCCTGGTCAACTACCTGCTCGGGGTCTCCGGGGTCGACCCGATCCGGCACGGGCTGCTGATGGAGCGGTTCCTCTCGCCGCTGCGGCGCTCGCTGCCCGACATCGACATCGACGTGGAGTCGGCGCGCCGGCTCGAGGTCTACGACGCGATCCTCGAGCGGTACGGCGCCGAGCGGTGCGCGTGTGTGTCGATGATGGAGACCTACCGGGTACGCCACGCGGTCCGCGACGTCGGCGCAGCGCTCGGGATGCCGCCGGGGGAGACCGACGCGATCGCCAAGTCGTTCCCGCACATCCGGGCCCGTGACGCGCGGATGGCGCTGCGTGACCTGCCCGAGCTGCGCGCCTCCGGGCTACAAGGTGGGACCACGGCGCGCTTCGATCTCTTCTTCCGGCTGGTGGAGAAGCTCGACGGGCTGCCCCGGCACATCGCGATGCACCCGTGCGGCGTCCTGCTCTCCGACTCGACGCTGCTCGACCGCACCCCGGTCGAGGCCAGCTATGCCGGCTACCCGATGAGCCAGTTCGACAAGGACGACGTGGAGGACCTCGGGCTGCTCAAGCTCGACGTGCTCGGCATCCGGATGCAGTCGGCGATGGCGCACGCCGTGACCGAGATCGAGAGGACCGAGACCCGCCACATCGATCTCGACGACCAGGCGCAGGTGCCCTTCGACGACCCGGCGACCTACGCGATGATCTCCAGCTCCAAGACCCTGGGGGTCTTCCAGATCGAGTCTCCGGGGCAGCGCGAGCTCGTCGGCAAGTCCGGTATCGGCGACTTCACCGACATCATCACCGACATCTCGCTGTTCCGACCGGGCCCGGTCAAGAGCGACATGATCACGCCGTACCTCGAGGCCAAGCAGGGCTGGCGGATGCCGCTGTTCCTGCACGACGACCTGCGCCCGATCCTTGGTGACACCCACGGCGTGGTGGTCTTCCACGAGCAGGTGATCGAGATCATCGACCAGTTCACCGGCTGTGGGTTCGCCGAGGCCGACGAGTGGCGACGGGCACTCGGTGACGTGGAGGGGATGGCCGCGACCAGGCTCTGGTTCTTCCCCAGGGCGCTGGCGCGTGGCTACGCACTGCCGCTGGTGGATCGGATCTGGAAGGTGCTGGAGTCGTTCGCCTCGTTCGGCTTCTGCAAGGCCCATGCGGCTGCGTTCGCGCTGCCGACCTACCAGTCGGCCTGGCTCAAGGCGCACTACCCGGCACACTTCATCTCCGGGGTGCTGACGCACGACCCGGGGATGTACCCCAAGCGGCTGATCCTCGATGACGCCCGGCAGCTGGGGATCGCGATCCTCGGGCTGGACGTGAACACCTCCGCGGGTCGCTACACCGTGGAGAGGGTCGACGCCGGGTGGGGGATCCGGTTGTCGTTGGCCGAGGTCAAGGGGATCACCGACGCGGAGGTCTCCCGGATCGTGGCGGCCCGGGAGCCCGGCTCGCCCTACCGCTCGCTGGGCGACTTCTGGCAGCGGGCACAGGTCTCACAGCCAGTGCTGGAACGACTGGTGCAGGCGGGGGCGTTCGACTCCGTCCACCAGATCGTCGGTGACCAGCGCCGCCGGGGCCGGGTCACCCGTCGCGACCTGTTGCTGCAGACCGCCGACCTCGAGCGGCGCGGCCGGGCGTCGGGGCGAGCTCGTCGGACCGGCCCGACGGGCTCGGTGGGCTCGGCGGGCTCGGTGCAGCTCGCGCTCGACCTGGGTGACGGGCCAGACGTTGGGGAGCCGAGTGGGTTGCCGGAGATGACGGCCGCAGACCGGGTCCGGGCCGAGCTGGACATCCTCGGGCTCGACGTGAGCAGCCACGTGCTCGACTTCCATCGACCGTTCCTCGACGCCCTCGAGGTGGTCCGTGCTGCCCACCTGCTCGAACAACGCAGCCGTTCGGAGATTCTGGTCGCCGGAGTCAAGGTGGCCACCCAGACCCCGCCGATCCGGTCCGGTCGGCGGGTGATCTTCCTGACCCTGGACGACGCCACAGGGCCGGTCGACGCGACGTTCTTCGAGGACGTCCAGGGGCCCTACGCGGCAACGGTGTTCGGGTCCTGGCTGCTGGTGGTGCGCGGCGTCGTACGTCGCACCGGCCGGCGTGGCATCTCGCTGCGGGCCACCGGCGCGTGGGACCTCGGCTCCCTGCACGACCTGTGGTCGGGTGGCGGTGGCATCGACGCGGTGCGGGCCGAGCTGGACCGGGTGCCCGAAGGTTTCGCGGCACCGGCCGGCAAGCGGGTGCTGGTGCACAGCAGTGGGTTCGCGATGTCGCCCTACGCCGACATCAAGCCGGCCGGGCAGTCCCCGGGCACCGTCACCGGTGAGGTTGCCCGCAAGCTGTGGCACCGCAGCCCGGGGAGCACAGGATGATTTACCCCACGACGCTGCTCGCTACGCTCACACCGCCGCGGGGGTCCCGGGTGAAACACCTAGGGTGGTGCGCATGGACCTCACCCCGCCAGAGGGCTCGCTGCGCTCGCCCTCCGGCGGGGACCCCGAAAAGCACCAGCCCCTCGAGCGTCACGCTGCCTCTCGCACCGCCGTCGTCTGGGAAGCCGTGCAGCAGGTGCTGGGTGACGGCCTGGGTGACAGCGGGGGCGCCACCGTGGTCGACATCGGTGGCGGCACCGGCGGGTTCGCGGTCCGGCTGGCCGGTCTCGGCCACCGGGTCACCGTGGTCGACCCCAGCCCGGATGCGCTGGCAGCGCTGGCCCGGCGGGCAGCCGAGACCAACGTCGCCGACCTGGTCACCGGCGTCCAGGGCGACCTGGCCAACCTGGTCGACCTGGTCGGCGAGCACGGAGCCGACCTGGTTCTCTGCCACGGTGTGCTCGGCATCCTCGACGACCCGGCTGCAGCACTCGCCACGATCGGCCGGGTGCTGCGACCCGGTGGGGCCTTGTCCCTGCTGGTCGGCCAGCTGCACGCCGTCGTGCTCGCCCGGGCGATGGCCGGCCACTTCCGGCTGGCGCGCGCGGCGCTCGACGCGACCGACGGTTCCGGTGAGCACCGGTTCACAGCCACCGAGGTCACCGATCTGCTGTCCGACAGTGGGTTCTCCGTACGCGCTGTCCAGGGAATCAGGGTCTTCGCCGACCTGGTGCCCGGTTCACTGCTCGACCTCGAGCCCGGTGCGTCCGCAGCCCTGCTCGACCTGGAGCGCGCTGTCGCCGACCGGCCCGAGTACCTCACCCTTGCCGCGCAGCTGCACGTGCTCGCCACCCACTGAAGTCTCTTCCGCGGGCGTCACCCAGTTACCACGGTCCCGTGGTAACTGGTCACTTCCCGTGGCAAATGGACCCCGGGAAGTGTGCAAAAACCTTCAGACCGTGGGAATTGCCCGATGAGCGACCACTCGACCGGGTGCCCGATCCTGCACATCGACATGGACGCTTTCTTCGCCTCCGTGGCGATCCGGGACCGGCCCGACCTGGCCGGTGCCCCGGTAATCGTGGGCGGCGGACACCGAGGGGTGGTGCTGTCGGCGACCTACCCGGCGCGGCGGTTCGGGGTGCACTCGGCGATGCCGATGACCCGGGCCAGACGGTTGTGTCCCCAGGCGGTGGTGCTCAGCCCTGACTACGCCGACTTCGACACCGTCTCCTCCTCGGTGATGGAGACGTTCCGGCGGGTGACCCCGGTGGTGGAGGCGCTCTCGGTGGACGAGGCGTTCCTCGACGTGTCCGGGTCACTGCGCAGGTTCGGCACTCCGCTGGCGATCGCTGAGCACCTCCGGGCAACGGTGTACGACGAGCAGCGGATCACCTGTTCGGTCGGTGTCGCCGGTTCGGCCTCGGTGGCCAAGCTGGCCAGCCGCCGGGCCAAGCCAGACGGGGTCCTCGTCGTACCCCCCGGCCGGGTCACCTCCTTCCTGCACCCGCTCGATGTCGGCGAGCTGTGGGGGGTGGGGGAGAAGACCCGTGACCAGCTGCACCGACTCGGCCTGGTCACGGTCGGTGACGTCGCCCATACGCCGCTGCCCACCCTGAGACGCGCGCTCGGGCAGCACCAGGGTGGACACGTGCATGCTCTGGCCTGGGGCGAGGACCATCGTGTGGTCACTGCCCGGCGCGGGACGCATGAGCCTGACAAGAGCATGGGTGCCGACGAGACGTTCGGCCGCGACACCGACGACCCTGAGGTGGTGCTTCGTGAGGTGCTCCGACTCTCGGCCAAGGTCGGTGCTCGGATGCGCCGGGCCGGGCTGGCCGGCCGCACGATGACCCTGAAGGTGAGGTTTGCCGACTTCACTACGATCACCCGGTCGCGGACGTTGCCGGAGGCGACCGACGTGACCACCGAGATCTACGCGACTGCGTCCGCGCTGTTCGTCGCGCTCGGTCTGCAGCGGGCCCGGGTCCGGCTGGTCGGCGTGCGGGTCGAGGGGCTGGTGCCCCGCAGCCAGGTCCAGCGACAGCTGATGCTCGGTGCCCGGGAGCACGGCTGGGCCGACGCAGACCGGGCGGTGGACGCCGCGGTGCTCCGGTTCGGGGGTCTTGCCGTGCACCCGGCGACGCTGCTGGCCGGAGAGCGTCCCTGATGCAGGCTCGTGTCGAAGATTCCGCACCTGAGAATTTGGGTACGTGGGTACCACCTCTCCCACAGCCTGCCTACACTGGAGGGGTCCACGGTCTGCGGGAGGATCACGTGCCACTCTCCGATGAAGAGATGCGCCTGCTCGAGCAGATGGAGCGCGCCCTCGTCGAGGAGGACCCCAAGTTCGCCTCGACGTTGCGTGGCAACCGGTTCGCCCGCGCCACGCGCACCCGGATCATCCTCGCAGCCGTCGTGTTCGTGGTCGGGATCGTGGTCCTGATGACCGGAGCGGTCATGCAGGTCACCGTCGTCGGCATCATCGGCTTCGTGGTGATGCTGGCCTCCGCCACCGTGGGGCTCGGCGCCTGGCGCGGTCGCAAGGCGAGCTCGGAGCACGAGGCCGGCAACCGTCAGTTCGAGGCCCCGGACAGCCCCGCCGGCCTCAGCCTCATCGACGGCGGCCGCAACGCGCGTAAGCCGCGACGCGGCGGGAGCTCGTCGCCCAACCCCAGGCCCAAGCAGGGCCTGATGCAGCGGCTCGAAGCCCGCTGGCACCGGCGTCGCGACCAGAACGGCTACTGACCCACACTCGATCCGGGTCTGCGTGACGCCCAGCGGCGCACCCCTTCGACGACCGAGCGGGGATACCACCGCGCGCGCCTGGCCCGACTCGTGCCCACCGCATCGAACATGGCGTGCTGCCACGACCTCACGTCCTGCTTGAGCCGGTTGCGGTAGTCCCGGGTGATCGCCTGGGGGCGCGCGTAGCGGGTCAGCTCGACGAACGTGACCACCTCGGCGATCGCGTCCAGGGCCTCCGGCGTCGCGACGACGACCCGGTGGACCGCGCGCCCGTTGGTGCGCACCGTGCCCGCGTCGGACCAGCCGAGCTCCAGGTCGACCGCCGTGGCACGTACCTCCGACCAGGCGGCGTCGGCCAACGCCTGCGCTGTGTGCGCAGTCGCCCATCGGCGCCGAGCGGTGCTGCTGCGCAGCAGCCGCGGTGCCAGCAACAGCCCCGCCAGGAGGAGCATGCCCAGCAGGACGAACAACCAGGTGGAGGAGTGCTGCTGCTGCGCCTTCGGTCCGAGCGAGCCGTTCGCCGGGGTGACCTTGGGCTTGGCCTGCGACGGCTGAGCGGTGGGCCCCGCACTCGTTCCGGCAGTCTGCAGGGGGTCGTTGGGCGCCGGAGCGACGGTGTACGCCGGGGACCCGCCCGTGCGTGCCGCAGGCGTCGGCTCGAACCTGGTCCAGCCGATCCCCTCGAAGTACAGCTCCGGCCAGGAGTGCAGGTCGTGCGAGCCGAACACGTAGCGGCCGCTGTCCGGCTCGCCGCTCAGGAACCCGACCGCCACCCGGGCCGGGATGTGCAGGGTGCGTGCCATCACGGCCATCGCCGCGGAGAACTGCTCGCAGTAGCCGACCTTGTCGGTGGTGACGAACCGGACAAGGGTCGAGATGCCGGACCCTCCCGCGGGTTTGGTGCTGTAGGTGAAGCCGCCCCCGGAGCGGAACCAGTTCTGCAGCAGCACTGCCCGGTCGAAGTCGTTGGTGGCGCTCCTGGTGACCCGCTGCGCGGTTGCCTGGAACACCGTGGGCAGACCGTTCGGGAGGTTGGTCATCCGGGCCCGCAGGGACGCCGGTGCGGGCCGGGCCGCTCGGACCGAGCTCGGGATGACCCGCGGGGTGAACGTGCTGACCGCGTACGACATGCCGGCGGCGGTGGTGTCGCCGATCCCGATCACGTCGAAGGTGTCGGGGTCGTAGCGCCAGTTCTCGCCGACGTCGAGCGCCGTGGCCGGGTACGGCAAGGGCAGCCACCTGGAGGCGAACGTGGGGGAGACCTTCACCCGCCAGACGTGGTCGGGACCTACCGCGGCCGGCTGGACGCCCGGCGGCGGCGGCAGCGTCCCCGCAATCGGGTCGGTGCCGGCGATGTCCCGCGCCGAGGGCTGCCAGGCGGAGCCGGTGAACTCGTCGAGCACGGTGAGCCGCAGGTAGGAAGGAGCGGCGCCCGAAGTGGCCACGCTGACCAGTGGGACGTTCCGGATCTCGGTCAGGTTGCGGCGCAGGTCGAGCTGCGGGTTGACGACCTGGATCGAGCCGCCCCGGTTGCTCTGGCCGATGCCGCCGAAATCCCGTCCGGTGGAGGACAACGTACCGGTCAGAACCACGGCGACGAGCGCACAGCAGACCGCGATCCTGGTGGAGAGCCCGCCCAAAGCGGCCAGGTTCGAGCCGCCGCCACCGACACGTCCCCACGACCCCACGCGGGTGGTCTCCTGCATGGCCACCAGCGCCAGCCAGCCGAACGCAGTGGTCAGGAACACCAGCCAGTTCACCGGCTGGAGCAGCACGCTCGCCGAGATCGTGATGGTCAGCAACAGGGGAAGCCCGGCAAGGGAGGCGCGGCGCAGTCCGCAGCAGAGCAGGTCTACCGCGAGGAGCACCCCCAAGCCGCCGACGAGCAGCAGCAGGTGGAACTCGGGATGGACCGTGGAGACGGGGGAGACATACTTCTGACCCGCCACGACCCCGGTGGCCAGCTCGCGCGCCAGCAGCCGGCCCGCACCCAAAGTGGGAAGCCAGTCGCCGCTGACGCGGTGCAGCAGCCAGACCGCGAGGACCACCAGCTGCACCGGTAAGGCGAGCCACCCGCGCGACGTGGTCCGGCGTACGACCCAGCCGGTGACTGCGACCAGCACCACGGCGACCAGCAGCGGGTTGAGGAACAGGGACGGCTCCTGGGCCATCCCGCGCCACGAGAGGAGCGCGAACCAGACCGTCGCAGCAGCCAGGACCGAGGTAGGCAGTCCGGCGAGCAGGTTGCTGGCGGACGTTCGACTCGTGGGGTGGTTCATTGGTCCAGCTCGCTCCACGTCGAGGCCAGCGCGGCGCCCTTGTTCAACGATGCCGTCCGCCAGCCCTGGTCGGCCAGCCAGCGCGGTGCAAGGACCCGGTCGGGTTCGACGTTGCGTTGGCCCCAGTCGTCGACGTCGAGGACCAGGGCCAGGCTCAGCGCGCTGTGTCGGGGGAACCTCGCCCACCAGCCGCGGTCCTCGACCCGGCTGGCTCCGAGAATACCGACCACGACCGCACCCGTGTGGTCGTCGTTGAACGCCAGGTCGGGCAGTGTGGCGTCGGTGGTCGTCCCGACTGTGGCGAGCTCCTCGAGCAGGGGGGACGCATCGAGGGGACGGCCACGCTCGTGCCGGGACTCCTTCACGCCAGACCCGGTGAGCAGCCGCACCTGGTACCCCAGGCCGGACAGGTGCACCGCCACGGACGCGGCGGCGGCCACGGCGCTCTCCAGGGACGAACCGGGGCCGCTGCCACGATGGGAGGCGGCGCGGTTGTCCAGCACGATCGTGGCCCGCGCCTGCCACAGCTGCTCCTCGTTGCGCACCATCAGCTCACCCATCCTGGCCGTGCTTCGCCAGTGCACGCGGCGCAGGTCGTCGCCGCGCCGGTACTCGCGTACGACGACGTCGGCGACGTTGCCGACGGTGAAGGAGCGCGGGTGGTCGTCCCCGGACGCGAACGAGCCGCCGCGCAGTCGGATCTCGCGCAGCGAAGTGACCTGCGGGGTCACCAGCAAGGTGACAGCACCCTGGATCTCCTGTCGCAGCTCGACCATGCCGAAGGGCTCCCGCAGCCGCACCTGCATCGGCCCGAGCTGGTGTCGGCCACGGATCTCGGGCCGAACGGAGTACTCCAGCAGCTCGTGTCCGTTGCGACCCATCGGCTGCACCACGAACCGCGGCCGGGCACCCAGGGAGTAGGGCAGCTGCTCCTCCAGGAGCAGCACGCCGGTGTTCGGACCGCCGTTGTGGAGCTGCACCTGCACCCTTGCCGACTCGCCGACCGTGAGTCTCGGGGGTGAGACCACCCGGTCGATCTTGAGGTGCTCGGAGCGACTGCCGACGTAGAAGGCGGCGACCAGGGGCAGGACGCTGACCAACAGTCCCATCCGGGCCAGGTCGCGTTCCAGCAGGACCAGCCCGCAGACGAGCGAGGTGACTCCGGAGGCCAGGAAGGCGCGTCCGCGCACCGTCAGGGACCGCAGCGCGTCGCGCACCTCAGACGCCGTGGATCGGTACCCGCGCGAGCAGGTCGGCCAGGATCTCCGCGGGGCCACGTCCCGAGGCGGTCGCCTCCACCGTCGGTATCAGCCGGTGGGTGAGTACGGCCGGCGCCAGGGTGAGCAGGTCGTCGGGAATGACGTAGTCGCGTCCGTCGAGTGCCGCGGACGCCTTGGCGGCCCGGACCAGGTGCAGGGTTGCTCGCGGCGACGCTCCCAGCCGCAGATCACGACACGTGCGGGTGGCGTCTGAGATCCCGACCGCGTGGCGTTGCACCGCCTCGGAGACGTGCACGGTGCCGACCGCGGTGATCATCCGGCTCACCTCCGCTGCGTCGGCAACCGGGGTGAGGGTCTGGAGTGGGCTGCGCGCGGTGTGCGAGGCCAGCATTGCGATCTCTGCTGCCTTGACCGGGTAGCCCATGGACACCCGCGCCATGAACCGGTCGCGCTGGGCCTCGGGCAACGCGTAGGTGCCGTCCATCTCGATCGGGTTCTGCGTCGCGAGCACCAGGAACGGCACCTCGAGGAGGTAGGTGGTGCCGTCGACCGTGACCTGCTTCTCCTCCATGCACTCAAGCATCGCGGACTGGGTCTTGGGCGAGGCGCGGTTGATCTCGTCACCCACCACGATGTTCGCGAACACGCCGCCGGGTCGGAACTCGAAGTCGCGAGTCTCCTGGTTGTAGACCGACACCCCGGTCACGTCGGAGGGCAGCAGGTCTGGGGTGAACTGGATCCGGCGGACCGTACAGTCGATCGCGCGGGCCAGTGCCTTGGCCAGCATCGTCTTGCCGACGCCGGGGACGTCCTCGATCAGGAGGTGTCCCTCGGCGAGGAGCACCACCATCGCCAGCCTGGCCACCTCGGGCTTGCCCTCGATCACCTGCTCGATGGCGCTCTGGATCCGTTTGGCTGCGGCGCCCACCTCGGCCAGGCCCTCCGGGTCAGGTCCGTCGTCCAGTGGCCCTTCCAGTCGTCCTGACCTTGTCACCAGCGTCCCATTCCCACGTCGCCCCTCGTCGCGCCATCTCGCCCCACGTCGCACCGACACGCCTCGTCCCGCTTGGTGCCGGGTGGCATCTAGTGAACATCATCACTGCAAGTGGGGCCGGCTGCACCCGGCACCGGAGCTCAGCAGAGCCCTCGGAGGCGAAAGCGGGGGAAACAAGCAGTGAAATGGTTGACGGTGGAGCAAAGTGGAGTAGATTGGAGGGCAGTGGAGCAAGTGGGTATCGCAGTGGTGCTCGCGGGGAGCTCTGGTGACGGGGTGGTGGAGCAATGTTCTTCACCGGCACCTACACCCCCAAGCTCGACGACAAGGGCCGGCTCTTCCTGCCGGCGAAGTTCAGGGACCTGTTGACGGAGGACGTCGTGGTGGCACCGGGCCAGGAGCACTGCCTCCAGGTGTGGTCCGTCGCCGGGTTCCACGAGATGACCACCGACCTGTCCCGCAAGAGCCAGGCCGACAAGACCACCCGGCAGTACATCCGCTACCTGTTCTCCAGCTCCTCGCAGGAGTCACCCGACAAGCAGGGCCGGATCACGCTCAACTCCGGTCTGCGCGGGTACGCCGGTCTGGACCGGGACGTCCTGGTGGCCGGGGTGCTGGACCACGCGGAGATCTGGGACCCACAGGCCTGGGCGCAACAGCAGTCGGGCGCCGAGGAGAGCTTCGCCAACCTCGACGGTCCGTTCGGTTTCGTCGAGGCCTGAGACGGGCCGCCGACCACGACATCACAGCTCAGACATCACAGCTCGGACACAAGACTTCGGCACCAGAGCCAGACCCCCACAACTCAACACCAGGCAGTCGCAGGGCGAGGCTCGCGTCCGCTCCGGTCGGTGCCCCGACCCGCGCTCTGGCGCACCTTCCCCGGTGCCAGATCACGAACGGGTAACCGGCAAGGAGCGGACGGAGAACCTGGCCCGGCGAACGCCGAAGCAGCAGCCCGACAGCAACATCTCTTTCGCACCATTCCAACTTGTGCACACAACTCTCAGGGGTCGAGCCGATGAGTGAGATCGCACCACCACGCCAAGCAGCTCGCCCAGGAGAGCTGCGCAGGGTGCGTCACGACGCCCGTGACGGGCTGCTGGTGATGGGGTTCTCGTTGGCGACGTCGATCGTGCTGGCCCTGTTGCTCACCGTCCTGGTCCACGTGGGGAGCTAGCAGCAGATGCCGACCCCCAGCCACGTCCCGGTGCTCCTGGACCGGGTCGTTGCCTTGGTGGCGCCCGGTCTCGAGCGACCGGGGTCCGTCCTGGTCGACGCCACGCTCGGGCTCGGCGGCCACACCGAGGCGGTGTTGCAGCGATGCCCGCAGTCCCGAGTGGTCGGCATCGACCGTGACACTCACGCCTTGCAGCGGGCCGGTGCCAGGCTCGCGTCGTACGGCGACCGGGTCACCCTCGTGCACGCGGTCTACGACGAGATCCCCGAGGTCCTCGCTGCGCAGGGGCTTCGAGGCGTCCAGGCGGTGCTGTTCGACCTCGGGGTCTCCTCGATGCAGCTCGACGTCCGCGAGCGTGGCTTCGCCTACGCCGAGGACGCTCCGCTGGACATGCGGATGGACGACACCGAGGGACCGACTGCAGCCGACGTGCTCAACGAGTACGACGAGCGCGACCTGACCCGGCTGCTCCGCACCTGGGGCGAGGAGAAGTTCGCCCGCCAGATCGCACGCGCAGTGGTCCGCGAGCGCGAGAAGGAGCCGTTCGACCGGTCGGCCCGGCTGGTCGAGCTGATCCGCGACACGATCCCCGCTCCTGCCCGTCGCACCGGCGGCCACCCGGCCAAACGGACCTTCCAGGCGCTCCGGATCGAGGTCAACGACGAGCTCGGTGCGCTGCGGCGCGCGGTGCCCGCGGCGATCGACTCCATCGCCGTCGGCGGACGGGTCGTGGTGATGAGCTACCACTCCCTCGAGGACCGGCTGGTCAAGCAGGCCTTCACCGAGCGCACCCGATCGATGGTGCCCGTCGACCTACCCGTCGTGCCCGAAGGGTACGAGCCCGCTCTGAAGCTGGTCACGCGCGGATCCGAGCAGGCCTCGCCCGCCGAGACCGCAGCGAACCCGCGTGCCGCGTCGGTGCGGCTCCGGGCGGTCGAGCGCGTCCGCGAGGACCGAGCCGCATGAAGTCACACCCGGAGATTGGACCCCGATGAGCCACCCCACGAAAACACTCGCTGCGCTCCCGTTTCCGAGGGGACCCCGATGAACCACCCCACGAAAACACTCGCTGCGCTCCCGTTTCCGAGGGGACCCCGATGAGCACTCTGTTCAGCCAGGCACGCACCCGCATCCCGCGGTTCGCGGACGCTGCCGTGGAGCGCGCGCGACTGACGGTGGTGCCCAGGCGTGAGACGTCCGCGCGCCGGACGCCGTTCGTGGTCGTGGTCGTGCTGCTGCTGGGCGGCGGCGTCGCCGGCCTGCTGGCCTTCAACACCTCGATGCAGCAGGCCTCCTTCACGGCGACCGCGTTGCAGACCCGGGCCGAGTCGCTCGCGGCTCGCGAGCAGTCCCTCTCGATGGACCTCGAGCGGCTGCGCGACCCCCAGCGGCTGGCGACGGTGGCCAAGCAGCTGGGCATGGTGCCGCCGCCCAACCCAGCGTTCATCCGCCTCTCGGACGGCAAGGTCCTCGGTCAGCCGCTTGCCGCGACCCCGTTGGACGCGATGCGGATCAACGCGTTGCCGGCGCCCAAGCCGAAGGTGCTCTCGCCCAGGCCCAGGATCGTCAAGGTCAAGGCGCCCCATAAAAATGCGCAGCACAAGACCGACGCGTCCTCCCCGCACTCGACCCCGGCGGCAGGTAAGAAGAAGCCCCAGCACCACAGCCAGGGGGCAGGTCGTTGAGCTCAGCACGTCGCA
This sequence comes from Propionibacteriales bacterium, assembly GCA_038233595.1. GTDB lineage: Bacteria > Actinomycetota > Actinomycetes > Propionibacteriales > Nocardioidaceae > Marmoricola. The sequence goes on from JBBSVL010000001.1 coordinate 20,712, forward strand.
GGAGCGGTCCGGGAAGGGACCGGCCGCTCGGGTCCGGACGCGGTTCGACCCACGTCCGGCTCCGCGTCTTCATGGTCGTGATCGCGATGGTGATCTCGGTGTTCGGGGTGCGGCTGTTCCAGCTGCAGGGGCTCGACCCGAAGGCATACGCCGCACAGGCCGAGAAGGCAGGTGCGGCCACCGTCGTACTGCCGGCCACGCGTGGGGAGATCGTCGACCGCACGGGCGTCGCGCTCGCCGAGTCGGTCGACGGACTGATGCTGATCGCCGACCCGAAGGTCACCGCGCAGTACGGCGGCCTGATCGCGCACATCGTGGCCGACAAGCTGGGCCTGGACTACTTCGATGTGCTGACCAAGCTGACCGAGCCCAACAGCCGGTTCCAGTACGTCGACCGACGGGTGCCCTCCACCGTGGCGACCCAGGTCGTGCAAGAGATCCAGGCAGCGGTCAAGAAGGCAGTGCAGAAAGCGGCCGCGGCCACGCACGATCCCAAGAAGATCGCGGCGGTGCTGCAGGGTGCACCCTTCGGCGGGATCTACACCGTTGCCGACCCGGTTCGCGACTACCCGGCCAAGGACGTCGCGGCCAACCTGGTCGGCTTCCTCGGTAACAACGGCAAGGCGATGGCAGGGGCCGAGCTGGCCTTCGACAAGCGTCTGGCCGGCAAGGACGGTCGCGAGACCTACGAGGTCGGCGGCGGCAACCGCATTCCGCTCGGCGACAACAGCACCGTCGCGCCGCGCAACGGCACGAACCTGAAGATGACCATCGACCGCGACACCCAGTGGTACGTCCAGCGGGTGCTGCGCAACGCCGTGCAGGGCTCCCACAGTGACAGCGGCTCGGCCGTCGTGATGGACACCCAGACCGGTGAGGTGCTGGCGCTCGCCGACTACCCGACCTTCGACGCCAACCAGCCTGGTCTGTCCAGCAAGGCCGACCTGGGCAGCGCGGCGCTCCAGAACGTCTACGAGCCGGGTTCGGTCGAGAAGGTCCTCACCGTCAGCTCCCTGCTCGACGAGGGCAAGGTGACCCCGCGGACCAGGATCACGGTGCCTGCGACACTGCCGGTGCTCGACCACACCATTCACGACTGGTTCGTGCATCCCACGCTCCACCTGACCATGACCGGGGTGATTGCGAAGTCGTCCAACATCGGCACCTCGCTGGCCGCCGCTCAGCTGAGCGACAAGCAGCTCTACGACCACCTCCGCCAGTTCGGGCTCGGCAGCCGCACCGGGGTCGGGCTCAACGGGGAGACCGCAGGCCAGCTGCCCGACTGGCACACCTGGAACAAGCTCAGACACGCCACGATCTCCTTCGGGCAGGGGATGTCGGTCAACACCCTCCAGATGGCCACCGCGATCAACGCGGTCGCCAACGGCGGTGAGCTGGTCACGCCGAGCCTGTTCAAGGGCGCGGCCACCAACGACAGCGGGCAGCAGGTCGGCACCGACTTCACCACCAGACGACGGGTGGTCAGTACGAAGGCCGCCGGTCAGATGTCGCGGATGATGGAGATGGTGCCGAACCCGAAGACCGGCACCGCCCCCGGCGCACAGGTGCCCGGCTACCGGGTTGCCGGCAAGACCGGCACGGCACAACGAGCGGGCGCCAAGTGCGGCTGCTACGACGGCACCTTCACGGTCTCCTTCGGCGGGTTCGCGCCGGCCGACAAGCCGCGCTTCACGGTGTACGTCGTGGTGCAGAACCCGCGCAACGGTGGTGGTGGCGGCTCCATCGGCGGTCCGGCGTTCTCCAAGATCGAGAGCTACCTGCTCCAGCGCTACGGAGTACCCCCGACCGGCACCAAGCCGGCCAACCTGCCGATCCAATGGTGAGCGAGCGCCGGTGACTTCGGTAGCGTCGCGGCTGTGCCAACCATGGGGTCCGACCTGAGCTGGACCCGACCGCGCACACCGGTCCGCACCGATCTGGCGACGATCGCCGGCTGGGTCGGCGCGCCCGTGCAGCCAGGTGTCGAGCAACATGGCCAGCAACATGTCCTTCCACATGTCCTGGCCGGGTTCAAAGACGTGTTCGTCACGGGAGTCAGCCTGAGCTCGCAGCGGGTGCAGCCCGGCGACCTGTACGCGGCGCTGCCGGGGGCGCGTGCCCATGGCGCCTCCTACGCCGCGGAGGCGATCGCCCGCGGTGCCGTGGCGGTGCTCACCGACCCGGCCGGCGCCGCGCTGCTGACCGCCGAGGTGGCGACCCGAGTGCCGGTGCTCGTCGTCGAGCGACCTCGCGTGGTCCTCGGTGACCTGGCCGCCCGCGTCTACGGCCGGCCCGCCGACGCGCTCACCCTGATGGCGGTCACCGGGACCCAGGGCAAGACCACGACCACCCGGCTCGCCGAGTCCGGCATGCAGGCAGCCGGCATCCCGTCCGCGGTCATCGGCACGGTGGGCACCCGCATCGACGGTCAGGATGTGAACACCTCCCTGACCACGCCGGAGGCCCCGGACCTGCACGCGCTGTTCGCGGTGATGCGCGAACGTGGCGTGAGCGCGTGCGCGATGGAGGTCTCCAGCCATGCGCTGGTGATGGGCCGAGTCGACGGTGTCGTGTTCGACGTCGCGGCGTTCACGAACCTGGGGCGGGACCATCTCGACTTCCACAAGGACCTCGAGGACTACTTTGCGGCCAAGGCGTCGCTGTTCACTCCGGAACGGGCCCGTCTCGGTCTGGTCAACGTCGACGACGCCCACGGTCGCCGGTTGGTCGAGCAGGCGACGGTCCCGGTCCGTACGTTCTCCACCGCCGGGGCCGACGCCGACTGGCGGGCGTCCGGCATCGCGCTTGCGCCGGACGGTGCGACCTTCGTGGTGGCGGGTCCGGGTGGGCTCACGATCCCGGCCCGGGTTCCGCTGGCCGGTGACTTCAACGTGTCCAACGCCCTGTGCGCCATCGCCAGTGCGGGGGAGGCCGGGCTCGACGCCGCAGCCGTCGCCGCCGGGATCGCGGGCAGCCGTGGGGTGCCCGGCCGGCTGGAACGGGTCGACGCCGGCCAGGCCTGGTTGGCGATCGTGGACTACGCGCACAAGCCGGACGCGGTGACGGCCGCGCTGAACGCCCTGCGCAGCGTCACCAGCGGCCGGCTCATCGTGGTGATCGGCGCGGGCGGTGACCGCGACAAGGGCAAGCGGCCGCTGATGGGCGAGATAGCAGCCCGACTCTGCGACGTACTCATCGTCACCGACGACAACCCGCGCACCGAGGACCCCCACGACATCCGGGCCGAGGTACTGGCGGGAGTGTCGGGCGACGCCACCGCTGAGGTGCACGAGGTCGACGGCCGCCGAGACGCGATCGCGCTCGCCGTCTCGCTGGCCCGTGCAGACGACACCGTGCTGGTGGCCGGCAAGGGGCACGAGACCGGGCAGGAGGTCGCCGGTGTGGTGCACCCCTTCGACGACCGCGAGGTGGTCCGCGAGCTGATCGGCGGGGCACAGGTGGACACCCGATGATCGCCATGCGGCTCAGTGAGATCGCCCTTGTCGTCAACGGGCGGGTCGAGGCGGAGACCGACCCCGAGGTCACCGCCCCGGCGTGCGTGGACAGCCGACTTGCCGAGCCGGGCGGCCTCTTCGTGGCGGTCGTGGGGGAGCGGGTGGACGGGCACGACTACGCCGAGCGGGCGATCGCAGCCGGTGCCGTGGCGGTGCTGGGGTCGCGTCCGACCGGGGCACCGACCGTGGTCGTCGCGGATCCGGTCGAGGCGCTGGGCCGGCTCGCCCGCAATGTCGTCGACCGGCTGAACGGGCAGGACCGGCAGGCCGGGCTCACGATCCTGGCGCTGACCGGGTCGCAGGGCAAGACCGGCACCAAGGATCTGCTCGCTGCCGTCCTCGCGGGTGCCGGGCACACCGTTGCCACCGCCGGCAACCTCAACAACGAGATCGGCGTGCCGTTGACCGTGCTCCGCGCCGACGCCGACACTCGCTTTCTGCTGGTCGAGATGGGCGCGCGCGGGATCGGGCACATCGGCTACCTGTGCCGCATCGCCCCGCCGTCGGTGGCCGGGGTGCTCAACGTGGGTGTCGCACACCTTGGGGAGTTCGGCAGCCGGGAGGGCGTGGCACAGGCGAAGGGCGAGATCGTCGAGGCGCTCCCGAAGGGAGGGGTCGCCTTCCTCAACGCGGACGACCCGCTGGTCGCCCCGATGTCTGCTCGTACGACGGCCAGGGTGCTGACCTTCGGGACCACGCCGGGTGCCGACGTACGCCTGGAGAACCTCGAGCTCGACGACGTCGGGCGCCCCCGGTTCACCCTGGTGCACGGTGCGGAACGGGCGAGTGTGGCCCTGCGCGGGCTGGGCGCCCACCAGGCGATGAACGCCGCCGCCGCCGCCGCAGCTGCGATCGCCGCCGGTCTCGCCCTGCCCGACGTGGCGAGCGCACTGTGCGAGGCCCGGGCCGCCTCGCACTGGCGGATGGAGCTCACCGTGCGGGCCGACGGGGTCCGGGTGATCAACGACGCCTACAACGCCAACCCGGACTCGATGCGGGCCGCGCTGGAGACCCTGGCCGGGATCGGACGACGCAGCGGCGCCCGCACCCTCGCCGTACTCGGGGAGATGCGGGAGCTCGGTGCCGGTGCCGCCGACGAGCACCGGGCGATCGGCCGGCTGGTGCGCGAGCTCGGTATCGACGAGCTCGTGGTGGTCGGGCCGGAAGCCGTCGGGATCATCGAGGGAGCGAGCGGCTCGACCGGGGTGTCGAGCGAAGGAACGACACCTGCGCAGTGGGGTTCGCCACTCCACGCGGCGGATGTGCACGAGGCAACGGCCTGGTTGCGAGAAACTGTCCGGGCACCCGACGTGGTCCTGGTCAAGGCCTCGCGCGGTGCGGAGCTCGAACGGGTCGCGCAGGCGCTGCTCGACGACGTTGTCGAAGGGGAGGAGCCCGCCCGATGAAAGCGGTCCTGCTCGCCGGCGGTCTCTCCCTGGTCCTCACCCTGCTCGGCACCCGCGTGGCGATCCGGATACTCTCCGAGCGCGGCTACGGCCAGCTGATCCGCGCCGACGGCCCGACCAGCCACCAGGTCAAACGTGGCACGCCGACCATGGGTGGTCTGGTGATCGTCCTGGCCAGCGTCCTCGGCTACTTCCTGGCCAAGCTGGCCACCGGGGAGACGCCGACGGCCTCGGCGCTGCTGCTCCTGTTCCTCTACGTCGGACTCGGCACCGTCGGCTTCCTCGACGACTTCATCAAGATCTGGAAGCAGCGCAACCTCGGCCTACGCAGCAAGGCCAAGTTCATCGGCCAGATCGTCGTGGCGGCCATCTTCGGCTGGCTCGCACTGTGGCCGCGGCTGAAGGACGACTTCGGCGAGATGCCGGCGAGCCGGGCCGTGTCGTTCATCCGCGACATGGATCGGTTCACGATGCCGATGGTGGTGGCGGTGCTGTTCCTCGTGGTGCTGATCGCCGGAGCCAGCAACGCGGTCAACCTGACCGACGGCCTCGATGGCCTCGCCACGGGTGCCTCGACGATGGTCTTCGGCGCCTACATCCTGGTGAACATCTGGCAGAACAACCAGGACTGCACCATGCGACCCTCACCGACCTGCTACCACGTCCGGGACCCGCTCGACCTGGCGGTGGTCGCGGCCGCGATCACCGGCGCCTGCTTCGGGTTCCTGTGGTGGAACGCCTCACCGGCCCAGATCTTCATGGGCGACACCGGCTCCCTGGCGCTGGGCGGCGCCCTGGCCGGCCTGGCCATCCTGACCCGCACCGAGTTCCTGCTCGCCCTGCTCGGCGGCCTGTTCGTGCTGCAGGCGTTGTCGGTGATCCTCCAGGTCGGGTTCTTCAAGGCCACCCGGGGCAAACGGCTGTTCCGAATGGCACCCCTCCATCACCACTTCGAGCTGCTCGGCTGGGAGGAGGTCACTGTGACGATCCGGTTCTGGATCATCACCGGGCTCTTCGTGGCAGCCGGCCTCGGTGTCTTCTACGCAGAGTGGGTCGCAGGCGGATGAGCCACCCCACGTGAGCCTCGACGGTCTTTCCCGCACCTCCGACTGGTCCGGCGTACACGCCGTCGTGGCCGGGTTCGGTGTCTCGGGGTTCGCGGCCGCGGACAACCTGACCCACCTCGGCGCCCGTGTCACGGCTCTCGACGAGTCAGTGGCCGGCGACCGGCCGGAGCGGGCCGAGCTGCTGGAGATCCTCGGCGCGAGCGTGCGTCTGGGGGACGGCGCCACTGCGACCCTGCCCGACGGGGTCGACCTGGTGGTCACCTCGCCGGGCTGGTCACCGAGCGCGCCGCTGCTCGCCCAGGCCATGGCCCGCGGCGTCCCGGTCTGGGGGGAGGTCGAGCTGGCCTGGCGGTTGCGTGACCCGGAGCGTCCGGCCCCCTGGCTCGCGGTGACCGGCACCAACGGCAAGACCACCACCGTGCAGATGCTGGAGGCGATGCTGCGCGCCGCCGGGCTGCACACAGTCGCGGCCGGCAATGTCGGGCTGCCGCTGGTCGAGGCGGTGATGGACCCCCGGCCCTACGACGTGCTCGCCGTGGAGCTGTCCAGCTTCCAGCTGCACTACACCTCCACCGTGGCGGCCGAGTCGGCTGCGGTGCTCAACCTCGCCGAGGACCACCTGGACTGGTACGCCGACATGGCCGCCTACGCCGCCGACAAGGGCCGCATCTACCAGGGCGTTCAGCGAGCCTGCGTCTACAACGTCGCCGACCCGGCGACCGAGCAGCTGGTCCGCGACGCCGAGGTGGCCGAGGGAGCCCGGGCGATCGGTTTCACCCCGGGCCTGCCGGGTGTCGGGATGCTCGGCGTGGTCGATGGCGTGCTCTGCGACCGGGCGTTCGTCGAGGAGCGGCAGACCAGTGCGGTCGAGCTGTGCACGCTGGACGACCTGGCGACGCAGGCCCCGCACTACGTGGCCAACGCACTCGCCGCCGCCGCGTTGGCGCGCTCCCACTCCGTTCCGCCGGAGGCGGTCCGCGAGGCGCTTCGCGACTTCCGGCCCGACGGGCACCGCATCGCAGAGGTCGCCACGGTGCGGGAAGTCAGCTGGATCGACGACTCCAAGGCGACCAACCCCCACGCCGCCCAGGCATCCCTGCAGGCCTACGACCCGGTGGTCTGGGTGGCGGGCGGACTGGCCAAGGGCGCGACTTTCGACGTCCTGGTGGCCCGGGTGCGCGACCGGTTGCGCGGTGTGGTGCTGATCGGTCGTGATGCTGGAGTGATTCATGAGGCGCTGGTGCGACACGCGCCGGATGTTCCGGTGATCGAAGTCGACGACGGGGAGACTCCTGTCATGGAAGGCGTGGTGGCAGCGGCCACCTCGCTGGCTCGGCCGGGGGACACCGTGTTGCTGGCTCCGGGTTGTGCCTCCATGGACATGTTCACGAACTACGCGGAACGTGGCGAAGCCTTCGCCGCCGCCGTGCGACGTCTGGCCTGACAGCGCCTGGCCCGAACTGGAAGGGTGTGCGATGACCTCCACCGTCCAGTCCCCACCCCGGGCGGGTCGCCGACCCGCTGCCGCGCGTGACGTCCGGCTCGGACTGCACGGCTGGCTGGAGAGCACCCGCACGATGCTGGCCAAGCCGCTCACGCCCTACTACGCCCTGCTCGGTGCCAGCACGCTGCTGCTGGCCATCGGCCTGATGGAGGTGCTCAGCGCGTCCAGCGTCTCGTCGTACCGTCAGTTCGGCAGCAGCTACCACTGGTTCTTCCGGCAGCTGACCTGGGTCGCGATCGGCATCCCGACAGCAGCGGCCGCCAGCCGGCTGCCGCACCGGGTGCTCCGGCGGTTCTCGTGGCCCGCGCTAGGCGTCTCGGTGGTGCTGGTCGCCCTGACCCAGACCGGTCTGGGTGTCACCGTCAACGGCAACCGCAACTGGCTCGCGATCGGCCCGCTGCAGATACAGCCCGCCGAGATCGCGAAGTTCTCCCTGATCCTTTGGATCTCGCACATCTATGCCATGAAGGAGAAGCTGCTCGGCGACTGGAAGCACGTGGTGGTGCCGGTGGTGCCGTTCGTGCTGCTGATCACCGGCATGGTCGTCGTCCTCGGTGGCGACCTCGGCACCGGACTGGTGCTCTTCGCCATTGCCCTGGGGATGCTGTGGGTGGCCGGCGCCCCGATGCGGCTGTTCGTCGCCGCGGCCAGCGCGGTGGGTGTCGTCGCGTTCGCCCTGGCCGCAGCAAGTCCGGAACGGCTGGCCCGGCTGACCAGCTTCGCCGACCCGTTCAAGCACTTCTCCGACGCCGGCTGGCAGAGCGGCCACGGCATCCTCGGGATGGCCAGCGGTGGCATCTTCGGCAAGGGCATCGGCGCCTCCCAGCAGAAGTGGGGCAACCTCCCCGAGCCGCACACCGACTTCATCTTCGCCGTGCTCGGCGAGGAGCTGGGCCTGGTCGGCACCCTGCTGGTGCTGTCGCTCTTCCTCGTCATCGCCTACGCCGGGATCCGGATCGCGTTGCAGGCCAAGGACCCCTTCGTCCGCTACATGGCTGCCGGCATCACCGTCTGGCTGGCCGTGCAGATGATGATCAACATCGGCATGGTTCTCGCGCTGCTGCCGGTGATCGGCATCCCGCTGCCCCTGGTCTCCTACGGCGGCTCCTCGCTCGTGCCGGAGCTGGTCGCGATCGGATTGCTGATCTCGTTCGCCCGGCGCGAACCAGCGGCCGCGCGCGAGCTGCGCAACCGCCGCGGCGTCAGTTCGACGCGTGCGGGCCGACGAGGCAACTGATGCACGTGCTCCTCGCCGGTGGGGGCACCGCTGGACACACCTCCCCGCTGCTTGCCACCGCTGACGCGCTGCGCCGCCGCGACCCCACCATCGTGATCACCGCGCTCGGCACCCCTCGTGGGCTGGAGAACCGCGTGGTGCCCGCCGCGGGGTACTCCCTGGAGCTGGTCCCGCCGGTGCCGTTGTCCCGCAAGCTCGACGCCGACCTGCTGCGCACCCCGGCCCGGCTGCGGGCGACGGTCAAGGCGGCGCTGGAGGTGCTGGACCGGGTGCGCCCCGACGTGGTGGTGGGGTTCGGTGGCTACGTGTCCGTCCCGGCCTACCTCGCGGCTCGTCGGCGCAGGCTCCCGATCGTGGTGCACGAGGGCAACGCGATGCCCGGCATCGCGAACAAGCTGGGCGCCAGGCTCACCCGACACGTCGCCACCAGCTTCCCGGGCACCGAGCTGCGCCATGGCGTCTACGTCGGACTGCCGGTCCGGCGGATGATCTCCACCCTCGACCGCGGTGACCTCCGCGAGGTTGCCCGTGCCCACTTCGGGCTCGACGACGACCGACCCACACTGCTCGTGACCGGTGGCTCCCAAGGCGCCCGGAGGCTCAACGAGTCGGTGTCTGGCGCCGCGTCCGCCTTCGCCGGGGCGGGTGTCCAGGTGCTGCACGTGGTCGGGCCCGCCGGCGAGGTGTCGGTCGTGACGCTTCCGGGCGGCCCGCCGTACGTCGTGGAGCAGTTCGTGGAGCGGATGGATCTTGCCTACGCAGCCGCCGACGCCGTGTTGTGCCGGGCCGGGGCGAACACAGTCACCGAGGTGTCCGGGGTCGGACTGCCGGCGATCTACGTGCCGCTGCCGATCGGCAACGGCGAGCAGGCGCTCAACGCGCGGCCGGTCATCGACGCCGGAGGAGGGCTGCTGGTAGCCGACGCAGCGCTGACCCCGGAATGGGTGCGCGACAACGTCCCGGCCCTGCTGACCAACCCGATGCGCCTGCTAGGCATGTCCCGAGCTGCGGCCGACGTGATCCCGCTGGACGCCGACGAGAAGCTTGTCGACATGATCCTCGAGGCTGCCCGGGGTCGTCGGTGAGGATTCCCGTCCCCGACGAGCTGGGACCCGCCGAGGCCCTGGGGCGGGTGCACTTCGTGGGCATCGGAGGCGCCGGGCTCTCCGGCATCGCCCGGATCATGCTGGCTCGTGGCATCGAGGTCTCCGGCAGCGATGCCAAGGAGTCCCGTGCCCTGGACGCGTTGCGCACGCTCGGTGCCACCTGCTGGGTCGGACACGCGGCAGAGCACGTGCACGACGCCGACACCCTTGTTGTGTCCACGGCGGTGCGGGCCGACAACCCAGAGGTCGTCGAGGCGGTCCGGCTCGGGCTGCGGCTGCTGCCACGGTCGGCCGCCCTCGAGTCGGTGATGCAGGGCAAGCGGGTGGTCGCGGTGGCGGGCACCCATGGCAAGACCACCACCACGTCGCTGCTCACCGTGGCACTGCAGGCTTGTGGCGCCGACCCGTCGTTCGCGATCGGCGGCGACCTCAACGAGACCGGCTCCAACGCCCACGACGGCACTGGTGGCATCTTCGTGGCCGAGGCCGACGAGAGCGACGGGGCGTTCCTGGTCTACTCGCCCCGGGTCGGGCTGGTGACCAACGTCGAGGCGGACCACCTCGACAACTACGGCACCGAGGAGGCCTACCGGGCGGCGTTCGAACAGTTCCTGGGTCGGATCGACCCGGCCGGCTTCGTGGTGGCCTGCATCGACGACCCGGGCGCAGCAGACCTCGCGGAGAAGGCGCGGGCCCGGAGGCTGCGGGTCGTGACCGTGGGGGAGTCCGAACGCGCGGACATCCGGGCGGTTCGGGTGCAGTTCGCGGGCTCGACGTCCAGCTTCGACGTGATCGACCACGGCCGCCGTCTGGGCGCCGTACGACTGCAGATCCCCGGGCGGCACTACGTCCTCGACGCGTTGTGCGCCCTCGCTGGTGGTCTGGGCCTCGGCTTCGGTTTCACCGACCTCGCCCGCGGCCTGGCCTCGTTCACCGGCACCCGGCGCCGGATGGAGCTCAAGGGCGAGGTGGGCGGGATCCGGGTCTACGACAGCTACGCCCATCACCCCCAGGAGATCGCCGGTGACCTGCAGGCCGCGCGCTCGGTGGCGGGTGCGGGTCGAGTGGTGGTCGCCTTCCAGCCGCACCTGGTCTCCCGCACCAAGATCTTCGCGCCGGCGATGGGCCGGGCACTCGGTGCGGCCGACGAAGTCGTCGTGATGGACATCTACGTCGCCCGCGAGGACCCCGAACCCGGGGTCAGCGGGGCGCTGGTCGCCGCCGCCGTACCCCTGCCGGCGGGCTCAGTGGTCTTCGAGCCACGGTTCGCCAGCGTCGCCGGCCACCTCGTCTCGCGCGCGCGGCCCGGTGACGTCGTGCTCACCCTCGGCGCTGGAGACGTCACCCTGCTCGCACCCGAGCTGTTGACCCTGCTGTCCGAACGCATGGAGGAGAAGTCGCATGAGCAGCCTGATGTCTAGGCGCCGGCACCCGGCCGACCAGGCGGGCCCCGACGAGGAGACGATCGCCCTGGAGCGCCGGCTCTTCGAGCAGCGTCGGCGTTCGCAGCGGACCGGCCGGCTGCGGCCGCTGGTGGCGGCCCTGCTGGCCGCGCTGGTCGTGGTCGCGGGCGGCTACGTCGTGTTGTTCTCCGGCCTGCTCACCGCCCAGCAGGTCCAGGTCACCGGGGCGTCGTACGTCGCGCCGGTGCAGGTACGCCGAGCCGCCCAGGTGCCGCTCGGGAAGCCGCTCGCCAGGGTGGACCTCGCCGCGATCAGGAGCCGGGTCTCCCGGTTGCCGGCCGTGAAGTCGGTCCAGGTCAGTCGGGCCTGGCCGCACACCGTGCGGATAGCGGTCACCGAACGGGTGGCGGTGGCCGTCGTACCGCGGGGGAGTGGGTTCCGCGGCCTGTCAGCCGACGGCGTGCTGTTCCGCAGCTACGGCACCAGACCGGCGGGTCTGCCCGAGATCCGGGCCCAGCAGAACGCCGGCAAGGACGCGCTTCAGGAATCCGCCCGCGTGGTCGGGTCGATGCCGCCGGCGCTGCTACGCCGCGTCGACCACGTCACGGTTGCCACGATCGACCAGATCAAGCTCGTGATGCGTGGCGGACGACAGGTGGACTGGGGGAACTCCTCCCTGTCGGCGCAGAAGGCCGAGGTGCTCGGGGTGCTGATGAAGCGGCCGGCCTCCCAGATCGACGTCAGCGTGCCGGGGCGCCCCACGACCCGTCCCTAGGTTGAGCTGCGCGAAACGCCCCGTCGAGATGTGCTGAAAGCACCCCGCCCGCGGGGCGTTTCCCAGAACTCATGGGGGCTTTTCGCGCAGCTCAACGAAGGCGGCGGTCGGGGGGGTCGAAAACAGAAATGTCTGTCCGGGTCCGCGTGTTGCCGCAGCTGCGGCGTCGGCGTTGCCTACTTTGGTCGAACGGCCTCAGGTTGACATAACTATAACCCTCTACTTCAGGGTTAGGGTTCGCCGCCGAAGACCCAGGCTTCCCCGCCGCACCACAGCAGAGCGCCAGACAGCAGAGCCGACGCACAGAACAGACAGGTTCGCCCCGCATTCGGGTGGGGTGACATCCCCGAGCATGAGAGGCAGTCCGCCGTGGCAGCACCACAGAACTACCTGGCCGTTATCAAGGTCGTGGGTATCGGTGGGGGTGGAGTCAACGCCGTCAACCGGATGATCGAGGTCGGGTTGAAGGGCGTGGAGTTCATCGCCATCAACACCGACGCGCAGGCGCTGCTGATGAGCGACGCCGACGTCAAGCTCGACATCGGTCGCGAGCTGACTCGCGGTCTGGGCGCCGGCGCCGACCCGGAGGTGGGCGGCCAGGCGGCCGAGGACCACTCCGATGAGATCGAAGAGGTGATGAAGGGCGCCGACATGGTCTTCGTGACCGCTGGCGAGGGTGGCGGCACCGGCACCGGTGGCGCCCCGGTGGTGGCCAAGATCGCCCGCTCGCTCGGGGCACTGACCATCGGCGTGGTGACCCGGCCGTTCTCCTTCGAGGGTCGTCGTCGCGCCAACTCCGCGGAGGAGGGCATCGCCGCTCTCCGCGAAGAGGTCGACACCCTGATCGTGATCCCTAACGACAAGCTGCTCTCGATCTCCGATCGCAACGTGAGCATGCTGGACGCCTTCAAGCAGGCCGACCAGGTGCTGCTGCAAGGTGTCTCCGGCATCACCGACCTGATCACCACGCCGGGCCTGATCAACCTCGACTTCGCCGACGTGAAGTCGGTGATGTCCAACGCCGGCTCGGCGCTGATGGGCATCGGATCGGCCCGCGGCGAGTCCCGCGCGGTCTCCGCGGCCGAGATGGCCGTGTCCAGCCCGTTGCTGGAGGAGTCGATCGACGGCGCCCACGGCGTGCTGCTCTCGATCGCGGGCGGTTCGGACCTCGGCCTGTTCGAGATCAACGAGGCGGCTGCGATGGTGTCCGACGCGGTGCACCCGGAGGCGAACATCATCTTCGGTGCCACCATCGACGACGCGCTGGGTGACGAGGTGCGCGTGACGGTGATCGCCGCTGGCTTCGACGGCGGTCGACCCAAGCGACGCGAGGCCGAGACCGGACGGCGTCCGATCCCGCAGCAGAGCCAGGCCGAGACGAGGGCGGCGGCACAGGCCCTGACCAACTCAGCGCAGCCGGCCGAGTCGCAGGACGGAGTGCAGGCCCGTCCCTCTACACGGTCCAACCCGGCGCGTGAGCCGGTCCCGGTGGGTGCCAACCAGGCCAACCGGACCAGGCCCGCCCAGGGCGGCAGTGACAACCAGGGTGGGTCGCCCGCGGGGCAGCCGAAGCCGGCACCGTACGGCGGGGACGACGACCTCGACATCCCCGACTTCCTCAAGTAGGAGCGGGGGAGACTCTTCCGGGTGTACTTCCACCGCACCTCACTCGGCCCCGTCGACCTGGCCTTCACGGACAGGTACGACGGGGTCAGTGCTGCCCCCTTCGACTCCCTCAACCTGGCGCTCGCCGGCGAGGACGACCCGGTGGCGGTCACCGAGAACCATCGCCTGGTGGGCGCGGACTTCGCGCCTGGCTCGGCGGTCGCCGACATGCACCAGGTGCACGGTGCCGAGGCGGTGCTCGTCGACGTTCGGGCGCTGGGTGACCCTCCGATCTGCGACGGGTTGGTCTGCACCACACCCGGGGTCGTGCTGATGGTGCGAGCTGCCGACTGCGTACCGGTCCTGCTGGCCGATGCCGACCGCGGTGTCGTGGCTGTGGCCCACTCGGGACGCCCCGGCCTGGCCAAGGGCATCGTGCCCGCCGTTGTTCGCCTGATGCGCGAGCAGGGAGCCGAGCGGATCACCGGCTGGATCGGGCCGCACGTGTGCGGCTCCTGCTATGAGGTTCCGTTGGCCCTGCAGCAGGAGGTGGTGGCACTCGAGCCCGCTTCCCGCGCCACGACCAGCTGGGGCACGCCCGCGCTCGACATCGGCGCCGGCGTCCGCGCCCAGCTGGAGCGCGACGAGGTCAACGTGGTCGACGCGTCGCGATGCACCCGGGAGTGGCCCGACCTCTACTCCTACCGTCGCGACGGGGCCGGTTCCGGGCGGCTGGCCGGCCTGGTCCGGAGGCGGGCGTGAGCGACACCCCACGACGCTGCTCGCAGAGCTCGCACCGCCGCAGGGACCCCGAATGACCCGCGAGGACGAGATCCGGGCCGGGCTCGACCGGGTGCGCGACCGGATCTCGACGTCGGCGCGCGAGGCTGGTCGCGACCCTGAGGACGTCACGTTGGTGGTGGTCACCAAGTACTTCCCTGCCTCCGACGTACGGATCCTGCGAGACCTCGGTGTCACGAACGTCGGCGAGAACCGGCACCAGGAGGCCCAGTCCAAGGCGGCCGAGCTCGCTGATCTCGGGCTCACCTGGCACTTCGTCGGCAACCTGCAGAGCAACAAGGCCGGCGCCGTTGCCCAGTACGCCGACGTGGTGCATTCGGTGGACCGCGCCAAGCTGCTCGGTGGCCTGTCCCGTGGCGCGCACGAGCGCGGCCGCACGCTCGAGTGCCTGGTGCAGGTCGACCTCGACCCGACTCCCAAGGCCGGTCGCGGTGGTGCCGCCCCGGGCGACGTGCCGGGTCTGTGTGACGAGGTCGAGGCCGCGGACGGGCTCGCGCTGCGGGGCCTGATGGCTGTGGCGCCGGCGGAGGTGGACCCCGCGAGAGCGTTCGCACGACTGACGGAGCTGGCCGACGTCCTACGACGGGAGCACCCGGACGCGACCTGGCTCTCTGCAGGGATGAGCGGTGATCTGGAACAGGCAGTGAAGGCCGGCGCGACACACGTGCGCGTCGGCAGCGCGGTGCTCGGTGAGAGGCCGTCCAACAGGTAATGTCCCAAGCACCCGGAGGCGGGTTCGACGAAGCGGGCATCGACAGCGGAGGAAGAAGTTCATGAGCGGCACGATGCACAAGATGGGTGTCTACCTCGGACTCCTCGAGGACGGCCCAGACAGTTTCGGGGCCGAGTACCTCGACGACGACGCCAGCTACGACGGGCCGGCGCGCCGCGAGGTCGTCAACCGTGAAGAGGCACAGGTGGCCAACCTGGCCGACCGTCGGCGTACGAACCCGGCGCCGTCCTCGGTGGTTGCCCCGATGTCGCGGATCACCACCTTGCATCCGCGCACCTACAACGAGGCCCGGGTGATCGGCGAGAACTTCCGCGACGGCGTCCCGGTGATCATGAACCTCTCGGAGATGTCTGACGTCGACGCCAAGCGACTGGTCGACTTCGCGGCCGGACTGGTCTTTGCAGTGCGTGGTTCAATCGAGCGGGTGACCAACAAGGTGTTCCTGCTGTCCCCGCCCAACGTCTCGGTTGCTGCCGAGGACAAGCAGCGCATTGCCGAGGGCGGTTTCTTCAACCAGAGCTGAGCGCGCGTGCAAGTGGCCGGATCCATCGTCGAGCTCGTCTTGTGGATCTTCATTCTGATGCTGTTCCTGCGGTTCATCATGGACTGGGTGCAGATGTTCGCCCGCTCCTGGACGCCGCGTGGCCCTGCCCTGCTCCTGCTGGAGATCGACTACTCGGTCACCGATCCGCCGATCAGGGCCGTACGTCGGATCCTGCCGCCGATCCGGTTGGGCGGGATGGCACTGGACCTGAGCCCGATGGTCGTGCTGATCGTCTGTTACCTGCTGCTCTCGCTGAACCGCGCCATTCTGCTGGGGTGAGGGCGGGAGTGGCCCATGTTGCGGGAGTTGCCCCCACGACGTGCAGATCCCGCTATTCTGACCACGACCGACCAACGACTAGATGAATTTGGGTGGGGTGGAGTCATGCCGTTGACGCCTGACGACGTGAGTAACAAGCGTTTCACGCCGGTGCGGCTCCGTGAGGGCTACGACATGGGTGAGGTGGACCAGTTCCTCGACGAGGTCGAGGCCGAGCTGTCTCGCCTGATCAAGGAGAACGACGAC
>JBBSVL010000002.1:0-27734 GCA_038233595.1 Propionibacteriales bacterium
GCACCAGCACCCGGTCGCGTCGTACGGCGAGCCGGAGCAGGGCGCCCCAGCCGGAGACACTGCCAGCGACGCCGCTCACGCCGGCGCCCGCTCGGGCTGGGCAGCGCCGGGCCGGTAGACGTCGAGAAACAGCTCCTCGAGTGACGGCGGGGTGCAGGTCAGGGCACGCACCCCGGTCGTGGTCAGCCGTTGGAGCAGGGGTTCTATGGCCTCGGCGTCGACTGCGCAGGTCAGCACGCCGTCGACGAGCGCGACGTCGTGCAGACCCGGCACGCCGTCGAACCCCCCGCGTGCTGCCTGTGCCGGCTGGGCCAGCTCGGCCCGCACCCGGGTACGTCGCAGGTGGCGCAGATCGCTGAGCGAGCCGGTCTCGACCGTGCGCCCGGCCCGGATGATCGTCAGCCGGTCACACAGCGCCTCAACCTCGGAGAGGATGTGGCTGCTCAGCAGCACGGTGCGACCCTCGCCGGCCCACGACCGCACCTCCTCGGCGAAGACACGCTCCATCAGCGGGTCCAGCCCCGACGTGGGCTCGTCGAGCAGCAGCAGCGGGACGTCGCTCGCGAGCGCAGCCACCAGGGCGACCTTCTGCCGGTTGCCCTTGGAGTAGGCCCGGCCCGACTTCCGCGGGTCGAGCTCGAACCGCTCGAGCAGCTCGTCGCGGCGCGCGCTCGCAGGGTTCTCGCCGCGCATCCGGATCAGCAGGTCGATGGTCTCGCCACCGGACAGGTTGGGCCACAAGGACACGTCTCCGGGCACGTAGGCCAGCTGCCGGTGCACCGCGGTCGCGTCCCGCCACGGGTCGCGGCCGAGCACCTGCAGGGTGCCCTGGTCGGTGCGGTGCAGGCCGAGGAGTGCTCGGAGGGTGGTCGACTTGCCGGCTCCGTTGGGGCCGAGGAAGCCGTGCACCTCGCCGGTCCGAACACTCAGGTCCAGGCCGTCCAGCGCTCGCACCGCGCCGTACGTCTTGACTACTCCACGCATGTCGATCGCCAGTTGGTGCTGCTGTGTGCCCACCCGGCCACCATAGACCGAACGTTTAGGGAATCCTGAATGTTCGATGGTGACACGCCTGCCCGCCGGTACCGTTCACCCATGGCTGCTCGTGAGACTTTCGTTGCCGAGATGGCGGCCGCCCTCAACACGGCCGGCCTGCCGGCCGTTCCGTCGCGGGTTTTCTCGGCGCTCCTGGTCGACGACGACGGACGGATGACCGCCGCCGAGCTCGGCGCCTCGCTGGGCATCAGCGCGGCCGGTGTCTCCGGCGCGGTGCGCTACCTCGAACGGGTCGGGATGACCCGGCGGGAGCGGGTGCCGGGCTCACGCAAGGACGTGTACGTCGTCGACGACGACGCGTGGCACGAGGCGATGATGCGCAAGGACGTCACCTACGGGCCCATGGTCGCCGCGCTCCAAAGCGCCATCGGCGCCGTCGACGCGGACGACCCGTCGCTGCACCGGCTGGAGCTCAGCCGGGAGTTCCTGCTCTTCGTCGACGCCGAGATGGACGGACTCGCCCGGCGCTGGGAACGGCGCAAGAGGCAACTGCTACGCCAAGGCGGTTGACCGCCCGGCTCGGTGGGCACGCTCGAAAGTTGATCGGGGTTCAGGTCCAGACGACAGAGAGAAATGGTTACCCGCCGGGTGCCTGCGGATCCGGTCGCGCCCGTCGGTCTCGGCTGACGTCGAGGGTGCCTTGGTGGTCGCGGAGGAACTGGTAGCCGTGTGGGCTGGTCCACAGATAGGTGCCGCGTTCGACCACGGTGTACTTCCCCGCCGTATGTGTCTTCAGGGTGCGGTGGTCATGCTTCCATTGTCCTCGAGCAAATGTTCGGGTCTAGAGCTGATTCCGTCGTAGTTCACCACGGGAAGCAGCGCTTTCCGTAGCCGGTCAACGCCCCGCCGGTCGGGTTCGCACAGGGTCACCAACGGTGCTTAGCCCGCGACGAGCTTCCAGGCGCTAGTAGCGTGTGCCTGCCATGACCGCGACGTCCGCTTCACCGATGATCGTCGCCGCCCTGCGCACACCGATCGGCACGGCCGGGCGCTCGCTGGCCAAGATCGACGCCGCGACCCTGGCGGCACCTGTGCTGGCCCGATTGGCAGCCGACCTCGCTGAGGCGGGAGGCGTCCCGGGCGAGATCGTGCTCGGCAACTGCATGGGCCCCGGCGGCGACGTCGCCCGGGTCGCCACGCTCGCCGCGGGGTTGTCGTACGACGTCCCGGCGCTGACCGTGGACCGTCAGTGCGGCAGTGGCCTGGCCGCGATCGGGGTGGCCGCCGCGCTGGTCCGCGCCAGCGGCCACCCGGTGATCGCCGGTGGCGTGGAGTCCGCGTCGACCGCTCCTTGGCGGTTCCACGCACCGAACGGTGACCAGCCACCGGTCCGCTACGAGCGCGCGCCGTTCGCGCCGGACCAGATCGGTGACCCGGAGATGGGTCTGGCTGCGGACCGTCTCGCGGCGGAGTTCGGGATCGGCCGTGCGGAGCAGGACGCCTACGCCGCCCGGTCGCACCAGCGCGCGTGGGCGGCTCAGTCCGCGGGCCTCCTTCACGACGAGATGTTGCCGGTGGGCCCGGTCACCGCCGACGAGCGCCCCCGCGACGCGATGACTGCGGCCCGACTGGGGCGGCTGCCGGCGGTGTTCCGTCCAGGTGGCACGGTGACCGCGGGCAACTCCTGTGGGGTCAACGACGGCGCCGCGGCGGTCGCCGTCGTGCCCGGCGGCCAGGACGTGACCGGACTGCGGATCCTGGCCACGTCCTCGGTGGGGGTCGACCCGAACCTGCCCGGCATCGGGCTGGTCCCGGCGGTGCAGCGGGCCCTCGACCTCGCCGGGCTGACTCTGGCCGACATCGACGTGGTGGAGCTCAACGAGGCGTTCGCCGGGCAGATCCTGGCTTGTTGCTCGGCGCTCGACCTCGACCCACGCCGGGTCTGCCCCGAAGGCGGCGCACTCGCGCTGGGTCATCCGTGGGGAGCGAGCGGCGCGGTGCTCGTCGTACGCCTGTTCAGCCAGCTGATGCGGCCCAGTCCGGTGCGCAACGGCTCTGCCAGATTTGGCCTGGCAGGCGTCTCTGTGGGTGGCGGTCAGGGTGTGGCAATGGTGGTGGAGGCATGCCGCTGATCGAGCTCAGTGGCGTGTCGCACAGGTACGGCGACCGGTCGGTGCTCGCCGACGTCACGCTCCGCCTCGAGGAGCACCGGATCGGCGTGGTCGGCGCCAACGGCTCGGGCAAGTCGACCTTCGCCCGGATGCTCAACGGGCTGGTCGTGCCCACCGAGGGCAGCGTCCGGGTCGCCGGGCTCGACCCGGACCGGCAAGGTCCCCAAGTACGTCGCCGGGTCGGGTTCTGCTTCACCGACCCGGACGCGCAGATCGTGATGCCGACGGTCGCCGAGGACATCGCCTTCGGACTGCGCCGTCGGCGCCTGTCCAAGGAGCAGGTCGCCGTTCGCGTCGACGAGGCACTGGCGACCTACGGCCTGGGTGAGCATCGTGACCATCCCGCGCATCTGCTCTCCGGCGGGCAGAAACAGCTGCTCGCGCTGGCTTCGGTGCTGGTCACCGGACCCGAGCTGCTGGTGATGGACGAGCCCACCACGCTGCTCGACCTCGCCAACGCGCGACACGTCTCCCGGGTGGTGGCCGGGTTGCGGCAGCAGGTGCTCCTGGTGACCCATCACCTCGGCCTGCTGGAGGACTTCGACCGGGTGCTGGTCTTCGACGCCGGGCAGGTGGTCTGCGACGCCGCGCCGGCCGAGGCGGTCGCCCACTACGAGAAGCTGATGTGGGGGCGGTGACCTGATGATGACTCTCGGCCTCTACCTCCCCGGCGGCTCGGTGCTGCACCGACTGCCGCCCGGGGCCAAGCTCGCGTTCCTGGTGCTGGCCGGGGCGGCGTCGATCTTCGTGCGCAGCCCCTGGCAGGCCGCCGCCGGGCTCGTGGGCGTGGTCTGCCTCTACTTCCTGGCCGGGCTCTCCCCGCGGGTGCTGTGGGCACAGGTCCGGCCGCTGTGGTGGCTGCTGCTGCTGCTCGGCGGCTTCCACCTGGTCGTCAACGGCTGGGCGCGCGCGGTCGTCGTGCTCGGCGTGCTGGTCGGGCTGGTGCTGCTCGCGGCCCTGGTCACCCTGACCACCCGCACCACCGCCCTCGTCGATGTCGTCGTGCGGGTGCTGGGGCCGTTGCGCGTTGTGGGCGTCGACCCGGAACGCGTGGGACTGCTGCTCTCCTTGGGCATCCGATCGGTCCCGGTCGTGGTGGGTCTCGCGACGGAGGTGCGCGAGGCCCAGCTGGCACGGGGGCTCGGAGCCTCCCCACGGGCGTTCGCAGTGCCCCTCGTCGTCCGTTCGTTGCGACATGCCGACGCCCTCGGCGAGGCCCTGGCGGCCCGGGGCCTCGATGACACAGCCGACGCAGCCGACGCAGACGACTGGGCACCACGGACCGACCGATGAGCTTTGCCACCCTGGTCTAGGTTGGTGGACAGACCGACTTTGTCGTCCCGGACCCGTCGGCCAACTTTTGCCCGCCGGAGGCCTTCTGTGGACCGCACGCCCGAACGACGAGCTCGTCCCACCAGCTCCTACACGGAGTTGTCGAAGATGATCCGGGAGAGCGGGCTGCTCCGCCCCCGCCACGGCTACTACTGGACCCAGATCACCTTGGCAGTCCTCGCGTTCGTCGGGATCTGGGTCGGCGTGGTGCTGCTGGGCAACTCCTGGTTCCAGCTGCTGCTCGCCGCCGCCCTCGGTGTGCTGGCGACCCAGTTCGGTTTCCTGGGCCACGACGCCGCACACCGGCAGATGTTCGGTTCGGCGAGCTGGAACGAGTGGACCTCACGGATCCTCTCCGGAGTGTTCGCCGGCCTCAGCTACGGCTGGTGGAAGGACAAGCACAACCGGCATCACGCGAACCCGAACATGGAGGGCTACGACCCCGACATCGCGCCCGGTGCGCTGGCGTTCACGCGCGACCTAGCCGATCGCCGTACGACGGGCTTCAAAGGCTGGTTCCAGCGGCACCAGGGCTGGCTGTTCTTCCCGCTGCTCACCCTGGAGGGGCTCAACCT
The DNA here is from genome assembly GCA_038233595.1 of Propionibacteriales bacterium. Taxonomy (GTDB): domain Bacteria; phylum Actinomycetota; class Actinomycetes; order Propionibacteriales; family Nocardioidaceae; genus Marmoricola. The sequence continues at coordinate 5,075 of JBBSVL010000002.1, forward strand.
GCATGCCGCCAGTCTCCGGCTGCTCGGGTCCCGGGCAGTGGCGCACCGGCGGCTCGAGGCGGCCATGGTCAGCACCCGGCTCGCGGCCTACGTCGTCGCCCTGGCGCTGCTGCTGCCGCCGGGCCAGGCTGCCGCATTCTTCTTCGTACAGATGGGCGTGTTCGGTCTGTGCCTGGGTGGCTCGTTCGCGCCGAACCACAAGGGAATGCCGATCGTCCCGCGCACCGCGAAGATCGACTTCCTCCAGCGGCAGGTGCTGATGTCGCGCAACGTCCGCGGCGGCGTCCTCGTGGACTTCTTCCTTGGTGGGCTGAACTACCAGATCGAGCACCACCTGTTCCCCAGCATGCCGCGACCGAACCTGAAGCTGGCCCAGCCCGCGATCCGCGCCTACTGCGCCAGCCACGATGTCGGCTACACCGAGGTGGGGCTGTTCGAGTCCTACGGCATCGTGGTCCGCTACCTCAACGACGTGGGTCTGCAGGCGCGCGGGCCCTTCGAGTGCCCGCTGGCTGCCGACCTGCGCTGACCTACAGCAACGTCTCCAGCGCCGGGAAGAGCCGCTGCAGCGCGCGCAGGTAGGGCGCCACGGCGGGGTGCCGGTACTTCCCCGCCAGCGCACCCGGCCCGACTGCGGCCCGGGCCAGCGCCCACTCCGCGCGGGAGAGGGCGGTGTAGCAGGCCATCACCGTCGCGCCGTACCTCACGTCCTCCGGGCTGACCTGGAAGCCGCCCTCGACCAGTCCTTCAACGTACGCCGGGAGCAGCACGTCGAGCTCCTCACGCGCCGACAGCGCCAGGTAGCCCAGGTCCGCGCCGACCGGGCCGGCGCCGAAGGACGCCCAGTCAACGGCGACCACGTCGTCCCCAACGCGGCCGAGCAGGTTGGCCGCGGTCGGGTCCCCGTGGCTGGGGACCTGGGGAAGCCCGCCGAGGCGGCCCAGATGCACGCCGCGCCGCTGCCAGAGCCGGTCGGCCACGTCGGCCAGCGTGGTTCGCGCCAGCGTGGGCCAGCCACAACCATCCTCGACGCTGCCCAGCCTGCCGGCGAGCAGGTCACGGCACCACCAGAACTGCGGGGCCAGATCGTTGCCGGCGAAGCGGCCGAGCGCCCGGGCGAGGTAGAGGTCGTTGTTCTCGGCGGCGAGCACCCGGGTGCTCCACACCGTGACCCCGGTGTCGTCCTCCTCGACCCGGAGCGGTGCGGCTGCGCGGACACCGGTCGTCTTCACGAGCACGTCCTCCAGGGCGACCTCGGCCTCCCGACGCCAGTAGCTCGCGCGGGCCGGTTCCGAGAGCTCGCGCGCAGCCCCGGCCGTCGGAGCGGACAGCCGCTTGACCACGACCTCGCCCTGCGGTGTCGTGGCCAACCAGACGCCGGCGTCGGCTGGCCCGGTTCTCACCCGCTGCCAGCCCGGCTCGGGATGCCAGCCGGTTTCGCTCACGGTCACGGCGCTCTCCGGCTCGGCGGTGTTGATGAGGTTTCATCCTGACAGAGCAGCAGCCCTGGATCGGCCGGGTACTGTCTTTCTCGGGTGGCTCCACATCAGGCGTTCTGCTGAAAGGGGCGTACGACGTGTCCGTGGAACGCGCCCTCGGGACCTTCGTCCTCCGAGTCACCGGAGTCTTCTGCGTCGCCGTGGCTGCAGTGGCCATCCTCGATCCCCGACAGCCGACCATTGCCTATGACCAGCTCCGGGTCCTGGGCTGTCTGGCATTGGCCGGCGTGGTCTTCCTCGCGGCACCGAGGCTGCTTCGACACGTGTCCGCCGGTGAGCATCTGCCGCGCGCGCGGCGCGTGGCACCCGTCCTCAGCGTCGGAGGCGGCATTGTCTGCACACTGCTCGCGCTCCTGCTGCGCTACGACGTGCGCTGGGATGCCCACATCGTGGGGTCGATCTCCCGAGCCATCGCGCTGGGGCACTCCCTGAGCACCTACCAGCTCGGCTACCTGTCGCGCTACCCGAACAACCTGCCGCTGCTGAGCCTCGACAACCTGTTCCAGGCGCTGGGGATGCCCTGGGGCGTGCAGTACGACATCGTCTTCATGGTGGTCAACGGCCTCTGTCTGGGAGTCACGCTGCAGGCCACCTACTGGCTGGTCTCCATGCTGCGCTCACCCAGGGCCGCCGTGGTGGCCCAGGTCCTGGTCCTCGGCCTGGTCGGAGTCTCCCCGTGGATGGCAGTCCCCTACACCGACATCCTCGCGATGCCCTTCGTCGTGGGCTCCACGGCGCTCGTGGTGGCGGCTGTCCGGTCCGATCACCAGGTCCTGCGTGGGACGCTGCTCGTGGCCAGCGTGCTGGGCCTGCTGATCGGCTTCGAGATCAAGACCACGCCGGTCGTGAGCGTCGTGGCCATCGGGTGCATCGTCGCTCTCGCGCTGACGTCGAAGCCGGACCTGGTCCGTCGTACCCTGGTGATCGGGTTCGTCGCCGGCCTGGCGCTCTTCCTCACCGGCACGCTCGTCGCGAAGCACGAGCTGCCCAAGCTGGCCCAGGTGCCGGCCGCAAGCATCAACCGCTCACTGTCGCCTTCTCCGGTCTGGTGGATCTACATGGGTACGACCCGGGTCTCGGCCAACGGCCAGACCCGGTACGGCGGCTTCAACCAACGGGTCGTGAACCACACCTACCTACAGGACCGTGACGAGACCAGCGCCTACGGGGCCGCTCACCTCAGGCGACATCTGTCCGAGCTCGGGATCGGCGGCTACCTCCGGTTCGCCGCGAACAAGCTGGCCTGGAACTGGGGGGACGGCATGTTCTGGGCGTGGAGCGAGGGCACGGACTACAACCGGGTCGACCTCGTCCACGGAAAGGTCGCCGACTTCGTGCACAGCTGGAACCGTCCCTACGGCCCCTACGCCCTGGTGCGGCCCAGCCAGAACCCCGGCTACGCATGGCGTGCGTCGTTCACCCAGGCCGCCTGGCTGATCCTGTTGCTCGCCGTGGGCGGCCGGCTGCTCCGCGCCCGGTGGCGCTGGGAGGTCGGCCTCCTGGCCCTTTCCGTGCTCGGCATCGCTGCTTTCACCGTGGTGTTCCAGGGCCGCTCGCGCTACCTCTTGGTCTACGTGCCGATCGTGATCTCACTCGCGTGTGTGCTTCCTGCGCTGCGCAGCCCGAGGTACTTCCACACGAGTCGACTGGATCAGACGTTGGCGACTGTCATCCTGACCGAGCAGGCGGTGGCGATCGAGGCCTCCAGCACCGCACGCCGTGGGTCGGGTACGGCCAGCCAGGGTCCCACGACGGTGTGACCGCGCAGCCGGTGGTCGGCGAGGACGGCTTCGATGCCGGAGTGGTCACCACCGGTCACGACCGCGACCAGGCGCCGCGCCTCGCTGTGGCCCTCGGTCGCGGCTCCGAGGATCCGCACCGCGTGCTCGGCTGCGGCCTCGTAGGCCTGCCGGGCCTGGTTGTCCCGACGCCGGGAGAACCGCTGCTGGCTCTGCCCGCCCGCCTTGGTACGTCCCTGGACGTGTCGCTGACCCACCTTGGACTCGACGATCCGGGCGCCGCCCAGCCGAGCCACCGCGAAGCCGCCCTTGCGTACCAGCAGGATGCCCCAGGCATGGGGCGGGAGCACACCGGAGAGAAAGCCGGCCACCTCGGGCGGACCGGCGTACCCCCGGTCGAAGGGCAGCCGGGCCTGGAACCACGAGCCGTCGGCGGCAGCACCGCCCAGCGCCCCGTCGCGTGTGGTGAGCGTGAAGTCTCCGTGGGAGCGGGCGAAGTTCTCCACCCAGCGCGGCAGCCGCGCGGCCGGCACCATGATCTCCCCCACGGGTTCGACGCTAGCCGAACCTGACACCGGCGACCATGCGCACTGTCCCGCAGGCTTGTCTGCCTGGCCACCGGCGACAGGATCGACGCCACGATCTGGACGCGGACTCCGCCCGGGGTGCTAACGCCCGGGTGCGGCAGGTTCACTGAGCCCCGGAGACTCCTCAGACGTTGAAGCCGAGGGCGCGCAGCTGTTCGCGGCCGTCGTCGGTGATCTTGTCCGGACCCCACGGCGGCATCCAGACCCAGTTGATCGTGACCTCGTTGACGATGCCCTCCAGCGCGGCGTTCGTCTGGTCCATGATCACGTCGGTCAACGGGCAGGCCGCCGAGGTCAGCGTCATGTCCAGCACGCAGTTGGTGCCCTCGTCCAGGTGCACGTCGTAGACCAGGCCGAGGTCGACGACGTTGATCCCCAGCTCGGGGTCCACCACGTCCTTCATCGCCTCGGTGACGTCGTCGATGGTGGTGGTGCCACCGGCGCCGGTCAGGTCCACGTCGGGCAGGTCGGTCTGCTCAGTCATCTGGTTTCCTCTGTCTCGAGACTCTTGTTCGTCACCTGTGCGGTCGCGTCCTTCCAGGCCATCCACGGCAGCAGTGCGCACTTCACCCGGGCCGGGAACTTCGACACCCCGGCGAACGCGACACCGTCCTCGAGCAGGTCCTCATCGGGGGTCACGGTGCCCCGGCCCTGCATCAGCTCCAGGAAGTGCTCGTGGATCGCCATCGCCTCACCGACCGGCTTGCCGATCACCAGCCCGCTCATCACCGACGTCGCCGCCTGGCTGATCGAGCAGCCCTCGGCGTCATAGGACACGTCGGCAACCACGGCCCCGTCGCCCTCGCCTTCGAGGTGCACCCGGAGGGTCACCTCGTCGCCACAGGTCGGGTTGACGTGGTGAACCTCGGCCTCGAAGGGCTCGCGCAGGCCCTGATGCTGGGGGTTCTTGTAATGGTCCAGGATGATCTCCTGGTACAGCGTGTCCATGTTCGTCTGGCTGTCCATGTCTGGTCACCCCACCTTGAAGTAGCTCTTGGTGTGATGCAACGCATCGACCAGCGCATCGATTTCCTCGGGTGTGGTGTAGAGGTACGACGAGGCGCGGGTCGAGCTCTGCACGCCGTACCTCTTGTGCGCCGGCTTCGCGCAGTGGTGTCCGGCGCGGACGGCGACACCGCGCGAGTCGAGCAGCTGGGCGACGTCGTGCGGGTGCACCCCCTCGAGCTCGAAGGCGACCGCTCCCCCGCGGACCGCCGGGTCGGTCGGGCCGAGCACACGCACGCCACCGACCGAGGCCAGCCCCTCGAGAAGGTAGCCGGTGATCGCCTGCTCGTGGGTGTGGATCGCGTCCAGCCCGACGTCGGAGAGGTACCGCAGCGCGACACCGAGCCCGACCGCCTCGACGATGGGCGGGGTGCCGGCCTCGAACTTGTGCGGGCTGCGCGCGTACGTCGACCGCTCCATGGTCACGGTCTCGATCATCTCGCCGCCGCCCATGAACGGAGGCAGCTGGTCGAGCAGCTCGGTGCGGCCCCAGAGCACGCCGATGCCGGTCGGGCCGACGGTCTTGTGCCCGGTGAACGCCAGAAAATCCACTCCCACGGCCTGGACGTCGACCGGCAGCTGGGGTGCGGCCTGGGAGGCGTCGACCACCACGATCGCGCCGACCTCGTGCGCGCGGCGGGCGATCTCGGCGACCGGGTTGACGGTGCCCAGCATGTTGGACACCCAGGTCAGCGAGACCACCTTGGTCGCGGGGGTGATCAGCTCGTCGATGTTCGACAGGTCCAGCCGGCCGTCGTCGGTCAGTCCGAACCAGCGCAGCTCGGCACCCTTGCGCTCGGTGAGCAGCTGCCACGGGACGATGTTGGAGTGGTGCTCCATCTCGGTGATGACCACCCGGTCCCCCGGCCCGATCGCGAGCGGGCCCTTGGCCCAGGCGAGGGTGTTGGCGACCAGGTTGAGTGCTTCGGAGGCGTTCTTGGTGAAGATCACCTCGTCGCGCGAGGGTGCGTTGAGGAATCCGGCCACCGTGTCGCGGGCGGCCTCGAACGCCTCCGACGACTCCGCGCCCAGCTGGTGCATCGCACGCGCGACGTTGGCGTTGTGCCGCTCGAGGTGGTCGACCATGGCGTCGATCACGACCTGGGGCTTCTGCGAGGTGTTGGCGCTGTCGAGGTAGACCAGCGGGAGCCCGTCCGACAGCGTGCGCTGCAGGATCGGGAAGTCCTTACGGACCACCTCCAGACCCGGCAGCAGTCCGGTGATCTCAGTCATCTGACCGCGGAGAGGTACTTGTCGTAGCCCTCGGCCTCGAGCTCGTCGGCCAGCTCGGGGCCGCCTTCGCGCACCATCCGGCCGTCGACGAACACATGCACCTGGTCGGGCGTGATGTAGCGCAGGATGCGGGTGTAGTGCGTGATCAGCAGCACGCCCTTGTCGCCGTTCTCCTTGAACCGGTTGACGCCCTCGGCCACGATCTTCAGCGCGTCGATGTCCAGGCCGGAGTCGGTCTCGTCGAGCACCGCCACCTTGGGGTTCAGCAGCTCGAGCTGGACGATCTCGTGCCGCTTCTTCTCACCACCGGAGAACCCCTCGTTGACCGACCGGGTGGCGAAGTCCTTGTCCATCCGGACCCGGTCCATGGCGGCGTTGACGTCCTTGATCCAGGTGCGCAGCTTGGGAGCCTCGCCGTCGATCGCGGTCTTCGCCGTGCGCAGGAAGTTGGTGACCGAGACGCCGGGGACCTCGACCGGGTACTGCATCGCCAGGAACAGCCCGGCGCGGGCCCGCTCGTCGATGCTCATCGCCAGCACGTCGGCGCCGTCGAGAGTGACGCTCCCGCTGGTGACGGTGTACTTCGGGTGCCCGGCGATCGAGTAGGCCAAGGTCGACTTGCCGGACCCGTTCGGACCCATGATCGCGTGGGTCTCGCCGTCCCTGATCACCAGGTCGACGCCCTTCAGGATCTCCTTGCGGCTGTCGACTGCTCCGTCCTTGACGTCGACGCTGACGTGCAGGTCGCGAATCTCCAGGGTTGCCATGTGGTGTCTCCTTGTTCGACGTTCGAAGTGTGGTGGTGGCGCAGCCTCAGCCGGCCGACAGCCCGCTGGGGCTGTCTATGTCGATGAGCACGTCGTCGCCCTCGACCCGGACCGGGAACACCGGCACCGGCTCCGTGGCGGGCGGACCGAGCGCCTTGCCACTGCGCAGATCGAAGCGGGAGCCGTGCATCCAGCACTCGATGGTGCAGCCGTCGACGTCCCCCTCGGAGAGCGCCACGGCCGCGTGCGAGCACTCGTCCTCGATCGCGTAGACCTCCTCGACGTCACGGACCATGGCAACGGCCAGGCCGTCGACCTCGACCCGCACCGGCTGCCCGTCGACCAGGTCGGCATAGGCGCAGGCGCGCTGGAAGCTCATGGAGCCACCCTGACGACGTCGACAGTCTTTGCCAGCTCGGCCTCGACGGTGTCGACCAGCTGCTGAGCGATCTCGGGGACCCCGATCCGGCGCACCAGCTCGTTGAAGAACCCGTGCACGACCAGGCGTCGGGCCTCGGTCTCGGCGATACCTCGTGAGCGCAGGTAGAACAGCTGCTCGTCGTCGAAGCGACCGGTCGCGGAGGCGTGGCCGGCACCCAGGATCTCGCCGGTCTCGATCTCCAGGTTGGGCACCGAGTCGGCCTGGCAGCCATCGGTCAGCACCAGGTTGCGGTTCTCCTCGTAGGTCTCGATCCCCTCGGCGACCTTACGGATCAGCACGTTGCCGATCCAGACCGCGTGCGCCCCCTGGCCCTGCAACGCACCCTTGTAGGTCACCTTGCTCCGGGTCCGGGGCTGGTTGTGATCGACGAAGAGCCGGTGTTCGAGGTGCTGACCGGCGTCGGCGAAGTACAGCCCCAGCATCTCCACGTCGCCACCGGGACCGGCGTACTCGGTGGTGACGTCCATCCGGACCAGGTCGCCACCGAAGGAGACTGCCACATGCTTGAGGTGGGCGTCGCGGCCGATGCGCGCGTGGTGGTGGGTGGCGTGCACCGCGTCGTCGGCCCAGTCCTCGATGGCGACGAACGTCAGCTGGGCGCCGTCCTCCACCACGATCTCGACGTTGTCGGCGAGCGTGGCCGAGCCTTCGAAGCGCATCACGACCGTCGCGTGGCTGTGGGCCTCGGCCGTCACCACGGTGTGCGTCGCCGAGGCGACGTCCTCACCGTTGCCGGTGACGGTGACGGTGATGGGCTCCGGGAGCACCCGCTCCGCCGGCACCGTCAGTGCCCAGCCCGCCCCGGTCTGCGCCCAGGCGCGGGCACTGACCCGGTCGGTGGGAACGTAGCCGCTGGATCCCTTGAGCGGGTGGTCGCCGTCGAAACGCTCCAGCGCGACGCCGTCAGGCAGCTGCGAGGTCACCTCGGCGACCACACCCCGGCCGGACAGGTCGGCGTCCTGGTGCAGACCTCGCAGGCGCTTGAGCGGGGTGAACCGCCAGACCTCCTCCAGCCCGGTCGGTACCGGGTGGTCGGCGAGGTCGAACGAGCCCAACGGGTGCAGGTGGGACGAAAGCGCCCCTTCCGCAGCCCCGTTGTGGCTCTCCAACGCCTCCGCAACTGGGTTGTTGTCGGTGACCGTCACCCCACAGCGCCTTCCATCTGCAGCTCGATCAGCCGGTTCAGCTCCAGGGCGTACTCCATCGGAAGCTCCTTGGCGATCGGCTCGATGAAGCCGCGGACGATCATCGCCATCGCCTCGTCCTGCCCCATCCCGCGCGACATCAGGTAGAAGAGCTGGTCCTCGCTGACCTTGGAGACCGTGGCTTCGTGACCCATCGAGACGTCGTCCTCGCGGATGTCGACGTAGGGGTAGGTGTCCGACCGGCTGATCTCGTCCACCAGCAGCGCGTCGCACAGCACGTTGGCCTTGGAGTGGTGCGCACCTTCGTTGATCTGCACCAGCCCGCGGTAGGAGGAACGACCGCCCCCACGGGCCACGGACTTGGACAGGATCGAGGAGGAGGTGTACGGCGCGGCGTGCACCATCTTGGAGCCGGTGTCCTGGTGCTGGCCCTCACCGGCGAACGCGATGGACAGCGTCTCGCCCTTGGCGTGCTCACCCATCAGGTAGACCGCGGGGTACTTCATCGTCACCTTGGAGCCGATGTTGCCGTCGACCCACTCCATCGTGGCGCCGGCCTCGCAGGTCGCCCGCTTGGTCACCAGGTTGTAGACGTTGTTCGACCAGTTCTGGATCGTCGTGTAGCGGCAGCGGCCACCCTTCTTCACGATGATCTCCACGACCGCGGAGTGCAGGGAGTCCGAGGAGTAGATCGGCGCGGTGCAACCCTCGACGTAGTGCACGTAGGCACCCTCGTCAACGATGATCAGGGTCCGCTCGAACTGACCCATGTTCTCGGTGTTGATCCGGAAGTAGGCCTGCAGCGGGATGTCGACGTGGACACCCGGCGGTACGTAGATGAACGAGCCACCCGACCACACCGAGGTGTTCAGCGCGGCGAACTTGTTGTCACCGACCGGGATCACGGTGCCGAAGTACTCCCGGAAGAGCTCGGGCTGATCGCGGAGCGCGGTGTCGGTGTCGAGGAACAGGACACCCTGCTCCTCGAGGTCCTTGCGGATCGAGTGGTAGACGACCTCCGACTCGTACTGCGCGGCGACCCCGGAGACCAGTCGCTGCTTCTCCGCCTCGGGGATGCCGAGCTTGTCGTAGGTGTTCTTGATGTCCTCGGGCAGGTCGTCCCAGGTGGCCGCCTGCTTCTCGCTCGAGCGCACGAAGTACTTGATGTTGTCGAAGTCGATGCCGGACAGGTCCGCCCCCCAGTTGGGCATCGGCTTGCGGCGGAAGAGCTTGAGACCCTTCAGGCGCAGGTCGAGCATCCACTGCGGCTCGTCCTTGAGCATCGAGATGTTTCGGACCACGTCGTCGTTCAGTCCGCGCACGGCATCGGCGCCGGCGTCGGTCTTGTCGGCCCAGCCGAACTCGTAGCGGCCGATGCCCTGGAGCTCGGGGTTGCGCTCTTCGATGGTGGTCACAGTGCGACCTTCCTGTCGTCGGTGCGGGTGGGCTGAGAGGTGGACACAGATTGGTTGGGCACAGAACGGGTGGAGCCGGCGGTCGGGATGCAGGTGGTGCAGACACCGTCGCCGTGGGCAATCGTGGCAAGTCGCTGCACGTGGCTGCCGAGCACCCTGCTGATCGCCTCGGTCTCGGCCTCGCACAGCTGCGGGAACTCGTGGGCGACGTGGGCGACCGGGCAGTGCTGCTGGCACAGCTGCTCACCCACTGGTCCGGAGCGGACCGAGGCGGCATAGCCCTCGATGGTGAAGACCTGGGCCAGAGCCTGTGCCGGGTCGATCTGCGGGTCGTCGGCCCGGATCTGCTCGTAGCGCTCCTCGATGAACGACACCCGGCGCCGGGCGAAGGCACGCACGGCAGCTTCACCGCCCGTCTCGGAGAGGAACCTCAGTGCCTGCGCGGCGAGGTCGTCGTACTGCTGGTCGAACGAGTCGCGACCGGCATCGGTCAGCGCGAACGCGCGCGCCGGGCGCCCGCGGCCGCGGACCACGTGACTGCGCACCTCCCGCGACTCCACGAGACCTTCGTCGACCAGCTGGTCGAGATGTCGGCGGACCGCTGCCGGGGTCAGCTCCAGCCGGTCGGCGAGCGCCACAGCAGTGGACGGCCCGTTGTCCAGGATCGAGCGTGCGACACGCTCACGTGTCGAACCGTCCGGCGGGACTGCCCGCTGGTCGACCGACTGCTCCCGTATTTCCACAACAACAGTGTGCCGTTATTCACCGGCCGCTTTCAACCAAGGGTCACCTAACCCTGCTCGCTCCGGCGGGGATGCCGGGTGTGGCGGCGGGTGGTCCCGCGATCAGCTGCGGCCCGGCAGGGGGTGGGTAGTCTGCCAAGCATGGTCGGATCACTGCTCGGAAACGCTGTCCGCCGCGTCGAGGACCCGGACCTGCTCACGGGTCGGGGCACGTACGTCGACAACCTCCGGATCGAGGGCACGGCACACGCGGTGTTCGTCCGCAGCCCCTTCGCCCACGCCCGGATCACGAACATCGACACCACCGCCGCAGAAGGCGCCCCCGGGGTGCTCGCCGTACACACCTCCGTGACCCTGGGCACCGACCCCGTGCCGCCGTTCGCCGAGGTCAACGCCGCCTGCGTCCACGCCGCCCTGGCCGTCGACGCCGTTCGCTACGTCGGGGACCCGGTCGCCCTGGTCGTTGCGGAGACCCGGGCCCAGGCGGTTGACGCGGCGGAGCTCGTCGACGTGGACTACGACGAGCTGCCCGTGGTCGCCGACATGGAGGCCGCCCTCGCCGACGATGCCCCGTTGCAGTTCCCCGAGCTGGGGTCCAACGTCGCTGCGTCCGTGCGCACCGGCGACGGGTCCGACCTCTTCGCCGATGCCGACGTCGTGGTCCGGGCCCGGATCGAGAACCAGCGGGTCGCCACCGCCCCGATCGAGGGCAACGCGATCCTGGCCGATCCGCGACCCGAGGGTGCGGCCCTGCTCACCGTCCACGTCGCCACCCAGCAGCCGCACCTGGCTCGCGATCTCGTGGCGAGGTTCACCGGGCTCGAGCCCGGACAGGTCCGGGTGGTGGCCCCGCACGTCGGTGGCGCCTTCGGCGGCAAGGCCGGAATCTCCTACGGGCACGCGGCGGTCGTGGCTGCCGCCCGCGAGCTCGGGCGACCCGTGGCCTGGACGGAGACCCGTAGCGAGGCGATGCTCTCCATGCAGGGTCGTGGCCAGGTCCAGTTCGCGGAGCTCGGTCTCACCGGCCAGGGAACCATCGTCGGGCTTCGGGCCCGTGTCATCGGCGACTGCGGGGCCTATGCCGGCTTCGGAGGGGTGCTCGCAGTCGGCCCGACGCAGATGATGTCCCAGGGGCCCTACGAGATCCCGCAGATCCACTACTCCGCGATCGCCGCCCTCACCAACACGGCTCCCAACGGAGCCTTCCGCGGCGCCGGCCGGCCCGAGGCCACGGCGATGCTGGAGCGGATGCTGGACCTCGCCGCCGCCGAGCTCGACCTGACTCCCGAGGAGATCCGCAGGCGCAACCTGGTCCCGAAGGGCGCCTTTCCGTACCAGACCCGCACCGGCATGACCTACGACGTCGGCGACTACACGGCGGCTCTGGACGAGGCGCTGCGAATCGCCGACATCGACGGAGCCCGGGCCGAGCAGCAGCGCCGCCGGGACGCCGGTGAGGTCCGCCAGCTGGGCATCGGCGTGTCGACGTACGTCGAGATCACCGGGTTCGGGGGCACCGAGCTCGGCAGCGTCCGGATCGAGCCCGACGGGTCCGCAGTGGTGATGTCCGGCACCTCCGCGCACGGGCAGGGCCACGCCACCTCGTTCGCCATGATCGCCTCCGAGCGGCTCGGCATTCCGATGGACCGGATCCGCTACGTCCAGTCGGACACCTTCGCCGTGGCGACCGGAGGCGGCACCGGGGGCTCTCGCTCGCTCCAGCTCGGTGGCAGCGCGGTCTCCGCTGCCGCACGTGATGTCCGAGACCAGGCCGTCGCGCTGGCTGCCCGGCTGCTCGAGGCCGACCCGGCTGACATCGAGGCCTTCCAAGAAGAGGGCAGCGAGGAGAACAGGGACCAGACGGGGGACGCTGCCAGAAGTGGCCTGGGTGTGCAGGGCGTGCCCGATGCCCGGCTGAGCTGGGCAGAGCTGGCGAGCCGGGCCCAGGAGCAGGGGGTCACTTTGCGGGCCGACCTGGACGTGCCCCAGGAAGGTGCGACGTTCCCGTTCGGTGCCCACGTCTCGATCGTCGAGGTGGACACCGAGACCGGCAAGGTCACGCCGTTGCGTCACGTCGCCGTCGACGACTGCGGCCGGATCCTGAACCCGATGATCGTCACCGGGCAGCAGCACGGTGGAGTGGTCCAGGGGATGTCCCAGGCGCTGTGGGAGCAGTTCGTCTACGACGCCCAGGGCACCCCGATCACCTCGACGTTCGCCGACTACCAGATGCCGACCACCGCGGACACCATCTCGCTCGAGGTCTCCAACACCGAGACACCGACGACCCTGAACGAGCTCGGCGCCAAGGGCATCGGCGAGTCGGGCACGATCGGCTCGACGCCGGCCGTCCAGAGCGCGGTCATCGACGCCGTACGCCACCTCGGCGTACGCCACATCGACATCCCATGCACCCCTCAGCGGGTCTGGAACGCCATCCGGTCCGCCCGCGCCGGTGAGGTCCCGGACCCGTGGCGCGACCCGCCGGCAGCCTTCGACCGGCTGCCGCTCAGCACCGGCCCGGCCGCGGACGCCGTCGAGATCTGAGCAGCACTACTTGGAGCCGACCTCCACACGGCACCCGTCACCATCGGGTGTGGTGACGATTCCTAGACTGGCTGGCATGCCCCCTTCTCCGGCGTCCACGACGCCTGCCATGGAGACTGCGGCAGTCGAGATTCGCGGGCTCACCATGCGGTACGGCGACAAGGTGGCCGTGGACGACCTTGCGCTGAGCGTCGAGCGGTGCCGGATCACCGCCGTGCTGGGACCCAACGGAGCCGGGAAGACCACCACGCTGGAGACCTGCGAGGGCTACCGCAAACCACAGTCGGGCACGGTGCGGGTGCTCGGCCTGGACCCGGTGCGGGACCGGGGCGAGCTGCTCCCCCGGATCGGCGTGATGCTGCAGGGCGGTGGCGCCTGGTCCGGCGTCCGCGCGCTGGAGATGCTCGACCACATCGCGTCGCTGCACGCCCACCCGCTCGACACCGCGATGCTCGCCGAGCGGCTCGGCCTCGGCGAGTGCGGCAGGACCCCCTACCGACGGCTCTCCGGTGGCCAGCAGCAGCGGCTCGGCCTGGCAATGGCGGTCGTGGGCCGTCCGGAGCTCGCGTTCGTCGACGAGCCGACCGCCGGCATGGACCCGGCTGCCCGGCGTACGACGTGGGCACTGCTGGAGGAGCTCCGCGACGACGGGGTGACCGTCGTCCTCACTACGCACTATCTGGAGGAGGCGGAGCGGCTCGCCGACCGGGTGCACATCATCGACCACGGGCGACTGATCGCGTCGGGATCTCCGCTGGAGCTGACCCGCGGCGGCAAGCAAGCCACCATCCGGCTGGTCGTCACCGAGCCGTTCCCCCCGGCCGCGCCCGAGTCCCTGCGCACGTCCTTGGGGCCGGACACCGAGGTGACCGCGGTCGACGCGTACAGCCTGTTGATCTCCGGTCCCGCGGACAGCGCCACCCTGGCGATCGTGTCCCGGTGGTGCGAGCAGGAGGGCGTGCTTCCCGAGTCGCTGAACCTGGGTCAGCGCAACCTCGAGGACGTCTTCCTCGAGCTGACCGGCCGGGAGCTGGCCCATGAGTGAGGCCGCGGGCACTTTCGCACCCGCGCCCGGCGCCGCCCCACTGCCCCGGATGGTGCTGGCCCAGGCCCGGATGGAGTCCAGGCTGATCCTGCGCAACGGCGAGCAGCTGCTGCTGGCCGTGGTCATCCCGGTGATCGTCCTGCTCGGCGGCGTCGTCGGCTCCAGGCACGTCGGGCTGCACAACGGTCGCCTCTCGGGGCACCCTGCCGTCGACGTCCTCACTCCCGGGGTGCTCGCGCTGGCGGTGCTGTCGACGTCGTTCGCCTCGCTGGCGATCGCCACCGGGTTCGAGCGGCGCTACGGCGTGATCAAGCGGCTCGGCTCCTCCCCACTCCCCCGCACCGGGCTGCTGCTCGGCAAGATCGGCGCGCTGCTGATGGTCGAGGTGCTCCAGCTCGTGGTGATCGGAGCCGTGGCCCTGGTGCTGGGCTGGTCCCCTGTCGTCTCGGTGGGCTCGGTGCTGTCTGCGCTGGCCGTCATCGCGCTCGGCACAGCCGCGTTCGCCGGCCTCGGGCTGCTCCTGGCAGGGACGCTTCGGGCCGAGGCCACGCTCGCGGCGGCCAACCTGGTCTACCTGCTGCTGCTGGCCGGTGGTGCGGTCGTGCTGCCCACCACGTCGTACGGCGCCTTCGGGCACGTGGCCGCGTTGCTTCCCTCGGGTGCTCTTGGCAACGGGCTCAGGCTGGCGACCCTCGGCGGCACGCTGAGCCTGCATGCAGTGCTGGTGCTGGTGACCTGGACGGTCGTTGGTGCGACACTGACCGCGAGGACGTTCACATGGGAGTGACCACGGCACCTGCCCCGCCCAGGTCCGCCGGGACCGGCACCCGGGCAGACCGATGGCTGCGCCCGCTCGGGTGGGCCACGCTGGTCGCCAACGTCGTACTCGTCG
The DNA here is from genome assembly GCA_038233595.1 of Propionibacteriales bacterium. GTDB lineage: Bacteria > Actinomycetota > Actinomycetes > Propionibacteriales > Nocardioidaceae > Marmoricola. The sequence continues at coordinate 20,134 of JBBSVL010000002.1, forward strand.
TCACCGGCGGCGCCGTCCGGCTCACCGGCTCCGGCCTCGGCTGTCCGACCTGGCCGCGCTGCAACGGCAGCTCGTTCACCCCGCACCGGTCGTTGAACATCCACTCGGCGATCGAGTTCGGCAACCGCACGCTGACCTTCGTGCTGGTGGCGATCGCGGTCGCCACGGTGGTGGCCGTGATGCGCTCCTCACGCCACGACCTGCGCCGCCTCGCGGTCGTGCTGGCGCTGGCCATCCCACTGCAGGCGGTCATCGGCGGCATCTCCGTGCTCACCGACCTGAACCCGTGGGTCGTCTCGTTCCACCTGCTCTGCTCGATGGCGATCATCGGGGTCGCGGTGCTGTTCCTGTGGCGGCTCGGGAATGGCGCGGACCGATCGGGCGGCGCGTCCGGTGCGGTGTCCGGGTTGGCCCGGGCCACCTTCGCCTCGGCCTGGGTGGTGCTCTACGTCGGCACCGTGGTCACCGGCTCCGGTCCGCACGCGGGGGACGCCAATGCACCACGCAACGGGCTCAACCCGCTGCAGCTCTCCCAGCTGCACGCCGACGTGGTGTTCCTCTTCGTCGGGCTCACCCTCGGCTTGCTGTTCACCCTGCACGCCACGAAGGCACCGATCCAAGCGGTCCGTGCGGTCCGGGTGCTGCTCGCCGTCGAGCTGCTCCAGGGCACGGTCGGCTTCGTCCAGTACTTCACCAACCTGCCGATCGTCCTGGTCGGGTTCCACATGCTCGGTGCAGCCATCATCTCGGCCGTGGTCACCTGGACCCTTTTGGAGTGCCGGGACACGACCGGTCCACGCGCTACAGCTGAAGGTGCGGCCGCAGGGCGTCGTCCAGCTCTGCCATGACCTCGACCGGCATCCGACCCAGCACGGATCCGATGCGTCCGACGCTCACCGCGGACTCGTAGTCGTGCATCAGGCCCGTCGCTGCTGGGGAATGACCGGGGTCCCGACGCCATGGCGCTTCCTACCAGCCTCGGGCTCCCGGACCGGCCCCAACTCATCCGACTCATCCTGCTCGTTCTGCTCTTCCTGCTCGTCCTGGGCCTGACGGACTTCCAGTACGTCGTACCGAGGCACTCGGCTGCCGACGTGACGCCACCACTCCCCGCCGGGCGATGTCCGCGCACGGACGATGGCGCTCAGCACCCGCCGCCCGTCCCTGTAGGTGTCCCAGCGTCGGTCCCCGCTGGTTCGGTCGGTCTCCCTGCTCGGCAGTTCGGCCAGGCTCAGGCCGGCAAGCTCGGCGTGGGCGATGATCTGCACCTCGATCTCGAAGCCGTCGGCGTAGAGACCGAGCATCGCCAGCTTGTCGCGGCGAAAGCCGATGAACCCGTAGCACAGGTCGCTGAGCCGGGTGCCGAACATGGCGTTGTAGAGCCGGGTGAGTCCCCAGTTGCCGGCCCGGCACCACAGAGTAGTCAGGTCGGTCGAACCGCCACCGACCGCGCCGCGTGAGCCCTTGACCACGTCGTACCCCTGTTGGAGGAGGGCGACGTAGCCGGGGATCTCGCCCGGGTCCATGCTGCCGTCGCCGTCCATGGAGACGACGTAGTCGGCGGTGGCGACCTCGAACCCGGCGCGAATGGCGCTGCCCTTGCCGCTCGGCTTCTGCAGGACGATCACGGCGTTGGGCCGGTGCTGGAGCACCACGTCGATGGTGCCGTCGTCGGAGTGGGCGTCGACGATGACCAGCTGCTCCACGTCGGGCATCAGTTCCAGGACGTGGCCGATGTTCGCGCCCTCGTTCCAGGTCGGGATCACGACGGTGACCGGCAGCGACGCGGTGCGACACGCCTGGTCCACCGACGCGAGACCGGGACGGACCAGAGGTGTTCCGTCCCTGCCGACAGCGTCGGAGCGCAGCCGGGCACCGACGGTGCGACCGTTGTGGCTGTGAGACATCGTGACCCAGGCCTCCCTTGGAGTGGCCGAGGGGTCAACGGAAGTGCCGGGTGCACTCAACAGGTGTGCCCCGACCATCCCCCGATGAGCCGCTCGGCTGTCTGCCGTGTCGCGCCGGGTTCCCGACCTGCACGACGCTGACTCTTCGGGTCAATCCTGACCGGCCGGCACCGGTAAGGAAACGGGTGCGGGACAACCCTGGACGAACGGCTGATCGGATATGTCCGGGCCGTCCCACGATGTCCGGAATATTCGTCCGGCTCAGTGTCCGAAATGCACCAGCGGATCGAGGGCAACCGCGACGAACAGCAGCGAAAGGTACATGTTCGACCAGTGGAACAGCCGCATCGGCCGCACCACGGAGAGCTCGTCGGACTTCGCCGCCCGGGCATGCATCAGGTGCGCTTCCACCAGGAAGGCAACACCCAGCACCACGGCGGCGACCGGGTAGACCAGCCCGGTGTGCGCGACCGGCCAGAGCACCAGCGAGACCAGCACCATCGCGTAGGAGTAGCCCAGGATCTGGCGCGCGACGTCCCGTGCCGGCCGCACCACCGGAAGCATGGGTACGGCGACGCGCGCGTAGTCCTCGCGGTAGCGCAGCGCGAGCGCCCAGGTGTGCGGCGGGGTCCAGAAGAACACCACCAGGAACAGCACGACCGGCGGCCAGGCCAGCTCCCCGGTGACCGCGGTCCAGCCGATCAGCGCCGGGAAGCAGCCGGCCAGGCCACCCCAGACGATGTTCTGCGTCGTACGGCGCTTGAGCACCATCGTGTACACGAAGAGATAGAAGGCACTGGCTGCCAATGCCAACCCGGCGGAGAGCCAGTTGACCCAGAACCCGAGCACCAGCGTGGACACCACGACCAGCGCCAGCCCGAAGACCAGTGCCGAACGCGGGCTGACCATGTGTCGCGGCAAGGCCCGACGCCTGGTGCGTCGCATGTGCTCGTCGATATCGCGGTCCCAGACACAGTTGAGCGCGTTGGCGCTGCCGGCTGAGAGGGTGCCGCCGACCACGGTGGCGACGACCAGCCCCAGCGGCGGGACTCCACGCTGGGCGAAGAACATCACCGGCACCGTGGTGAGGAGCAGCAGCTCGATGACCCGCGGCTTGGTGAGCCCCACGTAAGCGGCGACCACGTCACGCAGGGACGGCGGTCCGTCTGCGTGTCCGGTCGCGGGTGGCCCGAGCGGAGAGGAGGACTCGACCGCGGTCACGCACGCCTCACAATCGTCGGGACAAGGAGATCCGGTCCCTTCTCGGACTCGACTGGGTCCCGTATCTCCGCCAGTCTATCGCCGCCCGATGGGGGGTCGAAGCCCGGCTTCGGTCTGAGTAGTCTCGAAGACGTCGGGTCATGGATGCCCGGATGATTCACCGGCGCACCTCGGTTACCGAGGTGGAGACCACATCGGGCGACGAGCGGGAGGACACCTCAGTGGCGGCGTCAACACTGGACTGGAACGAGATCGACGACAAGGCGGTCGACACCGCGCGAGCGCTGGCTATGGACGCGGTGCAGAAGGTCGGCAACGGGCACCCCGGCACGGCGATGAGCCTGGCGCCCGCGGCGTACCTGCTGTTCCAGAAGGTGATGCGGCACAACCCTGCGGACCCGCACTGGCCGGGCCGCGACCGGTTCGTGCTCTCTTGCGGCCACTCCAGCCTGACCCTCTACATTCAGCTCTACCTCGGCGGCTGGGGGCTCGAGCTCGAGGACCTCAAGACCCTGCGGACCTGGGGAAGCAAGACGCCCGGCCACCCGGAGTACGGCCACACGGCCGGCGTCGAGACCACCACTGGTCCGCTGGGCCAGGGCATCGGCAACGCGGTCGGGATGGCGATGGCCGCCCGGCGCGAGCGCGGGATGTTCGACCCGAATGCGGCCGAAGGCGACTCCCCGTTCGACCACCGGATCTACGCCATCTGCAGCGACGGCGACATCGAGGAGGGGGTCAGCTCCGAGGCCTCCTCCATCGCCGCGGTGCAGCAGCTGGGCAACCTCACGATGATCTACGACGAGAACCAGATCTCGATCGAGGACAACACCAACATCGCGCTGGTCGAGGACGTCGCGAAACGCTACGAGGCCTACGGCTGGCACGTGCAGACCGTGGACTGGACCCACGGCGGCGGGCAGTACCAGGAGGACGTTCCGGCGCTGTACGACGCGCTCCATGCGGCCGAAGGGGTCACCGACCAGCCCAGCCTGATCGTGCTGCGCACGATCATCGCCTGGCCCGCGCCCGACGCGCAGAACACCGGCAAGGCGCACGGCTCGGCGCTCGGTGCCGACGAGGTGGCGGCCACCAAGCGGGTCCTCGGTTTCGACCCGGACCAGACCTTCGAGGTCGCCGACGACGTGCTGACCCACACCCGCAGCCTCGTCGCCCGCGGCAAGGAGGCGCAGGCCGCGTGGCAGAAGAACTTCGACCACTGGGCCACGAAACCGTCGGCCGACAAGGCCTTGTTCGACCGACTGCAGTCCCACGCCCTGCCGGTGGGCTGGGCAGATGACCTGCCGACCTTCCCGGCCGACCTGGACAAGGGGATCGCCACCCGAAAGGCGTCCGGGGCGGTGATCAATGCGATCGCCGCCACGGTGCCGGAGTTCTGGGGCGGCTCGGCCGACCTCGCAGGGTCGAACAACACCACGATCGAGGACGCCGCGTCGTTCGTGCCCAAGGACCGGTCCACGAAGATGTGGAAGGGCGACCCGTACGCCGGACGCGTGTTGCACTTCGGCATCCGCGAGCACGCGATGGGCGCGATCCTCAACGGGATCACGGCACACGGCGGCACCCGGGTGTTCGGCGGCACCTTCCTCACCTTCAGCGACTACATGCGCCCCGCGGTGCGGCTCGCCGCGCTGATGGGTCTGCCGGTCACCTACGTATGGACCCACGACTCGATCGGCCTCGGCGAGGACGGTCCGACGCACCAGCCGATCGAGCACCTGGCCGCGCTGCGTGCGATCCCCGGCCTGGACGTGGTGCGGCCCGCCGACGCCAACGAGGTCACGGCCTGCTGGCAGACGATCATGGAGCACAACGACCGCCCCGCGGGCCTCGTGCTGAGCCGGCAGGACCTGCCGATCTTCCCGCGCGGCACCCAGGCGGATGGTCAGCACTGGTCCGACACCTCGAACGTACGACGCGGTGGCTACGTACTGCTGGACACTGAGGGCGAGCCCGACGTCGTACTGGTCGGCACCGGTTCGGAGGTCCAGCTCGCCGTCCGCGCCCGCGAGATCCTGGCCGGGAAGGACATCGCCGCGCGCGTGGTCTCGATGCCGTGCCGGGAGTGGTTCGACGAGCAGGAGTCGTCCTACCGCGAGACGGTGATCCCGCCGACCGTGAAGGCCCGGGTCTCGGTCGAGGCCGGGATCAGGATGGGCTGGCGCGAGATCGTCGGCGACCACGGCCGCAGCGTGTCGATCGAGCACTACGGCGCGTCAGCCGACTACGAGCGGATCTACCACGAGTTCGGCGTGACCGCCGAGGCCGTCGCCGATGCGGCGGAAGACAGCCTGCGCACGGTCACCGGCTAGACGGGGCCACTGGCCACCCAGCAGCACCGCAGCATTCCACCCAAGGAGGAACACAATGACCGACCATCTCCAGGAGCTCTCCGACGCGGGCGTCTCCATCTGGCTCGACGACCTTTCTCGCGAACGGCTCGACACCGGCAACCTCGCCGAGCTGGCCAAGAACGAGCACGTCGTGGGGGTGACCACCAACCCGTCCATCTTCGCCTCCGCGATCGCCGATGGCGAGCGCTACGACGACCAGGTCCGCGAGCTCGCCGGCCAGGGCGCCGACGTCGACAAGACGGTGTTCGAGCTCACCACCACCGACGTACGCAACGCATGCGACGTGATGCTGTCGACCTGGGAGGACACCGGCGGCGTCGACGGACGGGTCTCCATCGAGGTCGCTCCCGGCCTGGCCCACGACGAGGCGAAGACCCTCGCCTCCGCCAAGGAGCTCTTCGCCAAGGTCGACCGGCCCAACGTGCTGGTCAAGATCCCGGCCACCACCGAAGGTGCTCCCGCGATCACCTCGGCCACCGCGGAGGGGATCAGCATCAATGTCACCCTGATCTTCGGTCTCCAGCGCTACCAGGGCGTGATGGAGGCCTACGTCGCCGGGCTCGAGCAGGCCAAGGAGAACGACAAGGACCTCTCCCAGATCCAGTCCGTGGCGTCGTTCTTCGTCTCCCGGGTGGACACCGAGATCGACAAGCGCCTCGAAGCCGCGGGAGCGCCCGCAGAGCTCAGCGGCAAGGCCGGGGTCGCCAACGCGCGGTTGGCCTACCGCGCCTACGAGCAGTTCTTCTCCGGCGACCGCTGGGCAGCGCTCGAGGCGGCCGGGGCCAACAAGCAGCGTCCGCTCTGGGCGTCGACCGGTGTCAAGAACCCCGACTACCGCGACACGATGTACGTCGACGACCTGGTCGTGACAAACACCGTCAACACGATGCCGGAGAAGACCCTCGACGCGGTGCGCGACCACAGCGAGATCAAGGGCGACCAGGTCACCAACCACTACGACGACGCCGACCAGGTGATGGCCGACCTCAAGCAGGCCGGCATCGACTACGACGACGTGATCGCGACCCTCGAGAAGGAGGGCGTCGAGAAGTTCGCCAAGTCCTGGTCCGAGCTCCTCGAGACAGTCAAGGGTCAGCTGGACCAGGCGGCCAAGTGACCGACCCGGCCGACCCGTTAAGCACCCCTGCCTGGAAAGCGCTGAGCAGGCTCGCGCACGGCTTCGAACCCGACCTGCGGGGCTGGTTCGATACCGACGCGGACCGCGTCGACAAGCTCACGTTCACCGCGGGCGACCTGCATGTCGACCTGTCCAAGGCGCTCCTCGACGACGACGTCCTCGCCGCTCTGGTCGAACTCGCCGAGCAGGCCGGGGTGGTAGAGCGGCGGGAGGCGATGTTCACGGGCGAGCACATCAACGTCACCGAGGACCGAGCCGTCCTGCATACCGCGCTGCGCCTGCCGGACGACGCGTCGCTGGAGGTCGACGGCCAGGACGTCGTCGCCGACGTGCACGACGTCCTGCGCCGCGTCTACGCGTTCGCCGAGAAGGTGCGCAGCGGCGAGTGGACCGGCGTCACCGGCGAGCGGATCGCCACCGTGGTCAACATCGGCATCGGTGGCTCCGACCTCGGCCCGGTGATGGCCTACGAGGCGCTCGCGCCCTACCACCAGGATGGTCTGGAGTGCCGGTTCATCTCCAACATCGACCCGACCGACGTCGCCACCAAGCTGGCCGGCCTCGACCCGGCGTCGACGCTGTTCATCGTCTCCAGCAAGACCTTCGGCACGCTGGAGACGTTGACCAACGCGCGCCTGTGCAAGGCCTGGCTGCTGGACGGGCTGGCCGGCGCCGACCAGACGGGTGCCGTGAAGAAGCACTTCGTGGCGGTCTCGACGGCCCTGGACAAGGTCGCCGACTTCGGCATCGACCCGGACAACGCGTTCGGGTTCTGGGACTGGGTCGGCGGCCGCTACTCGGTCGACTCGGCGATCGGCACGTCGCTGGTGGTGGCGATCGGACCGGAGAGGTTCGCGGACTTCCTGGCCGGCTTCCACACCATGGACCAGCACTTCCGCAGCACCGAGACCGCCCGCAACGTGCCGGTCCTGATGGGGATGCTCAACATCTGGTACTCCA
>JBBSVL010000003.1:0-27292 GCA_038233595.1 Propionibacteriales bacterium
CGCTCGGGAAGAGCCTGCGGCCCACCGCCGCCATCACCGCCTTGGCAGCACTCGACGCCGGATGCTGGTCCTGGTGCCAGGACGACCGAGACGCGCTCGCCCACCTCGGCCGAGCAGACTTCGCGACGTTGGTCACCGCACTGGCGGCGCTGGTCCTTCAGGTCTCGCTGACCTGGCTGCTGCTCCTGACGGTCCTGGTTGTCCTGGAGCCGCTCGCAGGTCGCGATCTCACGTCGTACGCCGGGTGCCCGGCGGCCCTGCGCGCCGCGTTGCTCGCGTGCTGCGGACTCGCGGCCGTCGGCATGCTCGCAGGTCCGGCCCAGGCTGCGCCCGTCTCGCAGTCGCCCGCTCCAGATGCACCCGTGAGCCAGCTCCTCGACGGGCTTCCGCTGCCCGACCGGACTCTCGGGGGGATCGCGCCTCCGGTCTCCTCGCACACCTCGACCGGCACCGTGCTGGTGCGCCGGGGCGACACGCTCTGGGGCATCGCTTCGCGACACCTGCCCGGGTCAGCCGACGACGCGCAGGTCCAGCGTGCCGCGGATGCCCTCTACACCAGCAACAGATCGCAGGTCGGGCCCGACCCGGACCTGATCCGGCCGGGCCAGCGGCTCCGGCTCCCAACCACACCACACCAGGAGGACCACCGATGACCCAGATCCCGGCCCAGCGCACCAGCTCCCCGAGCTCAGGTATCGCCCGTGTCACCCGACTGGCCAGCGTGCGGGAAACCAGGCGCGTGGTTCCGCTGGCTCTGACCCAGGGCACCCTCGCTCTCGACCTGGACCCACACCCGGAGCTGCCACGCACTCCCGAGCTCAGAGTGGTGACCGGAGGGGACGGGCGCATCGAGGCCTGGTCGGCCCGGTTCGCCCAAGCGGTGGTCGAGGTGGTCGGGGGCGACCGCAACCCGCACCAGCTGCTGCGCTGCTCCTCACCCACGGTGTACGCCGACCTGTGCCGACGTTCAGCGGTGCTGAACCGGGCCGCCGCGCCCGAGCAGCGACGACGCCGTCTGCGCGCCCAGGTCCGCAGCGTGCACGTCTTCCAGCCCGGCCCACTCTCAGCCGAGATCAGCGTGCACGTCAGGCACGGCGAGCGTTCGCGAGCCCTGGCCGCCCGCGTCGAGCAGCTCGAGGGCCGCTGGGTGTGCACGGCCCTCGAGTTCGGTTGAGATGTGCCAAACGCCCCGTTGAGTTGCGTCATCTGTACCCGCCTCACGGTGCATCTGGCACATCTCGGCGGCGCTTTTCACGCAACTCAACGCAGTTGTCAGCCGCCGGCCCGGGTGACCTGACCGGTCGGACCGTTGGGGGCGCCGTGGCAGCGCTTGTACTTCTTGCCCGACCCGCACGGGCACAGCTCGTTGCGGCTGATCCCGGCGAACTCGCCGTTGTCGTCGTTGATCTGACGGCCGACCACCTCGGCCTCACCGTCCTCGCTGGGCGCGGTGTAGGTGAGGTTGGTCGGCGCCTTCGGCGTCTCCAGACCCTTCGCGGAGATGTGCGGGTGCCGCTCGGCGCCCGCTCCGTTGCCGCCCAGCGCGCCCAGCGGGCTCGTCGAGGCGGTCGCTGCCGCACCGGCAGGGCTCAGCTCGAACTCCTCCGGCTCTCCCGTCTCGGTGACGTCCTCCTGAACCTCGACCTCGATGTGGAACAGGAAGCCGACGGTCTCCTCGCGGATGCCCTCCTTCATCGCTGCGAACATGTCGAAGCCCTCGCGCTGGTACTCGACCAACGGGTCACGCTGGGAGTAGGCCCGCAGCCCGATGCCCTCGCGCAGGTAGTCCATCTCGTAGAGGTGCTCGCGCCACTTGCGGTCGAGCACGGAGAGCAGCACTCGGCGCTCGAGCTCGCGCGCAACCTCGGAGCCGAGCTCGGCCTCTCGGGCGTCGTACTGGGCCTGAGCGTCCGCCTGAAGCAGCTCCCGGAGCTCGTCGCGGTCGAGTCCGTCCCGGCCACCCGCCTCGTCCTCGAGCGTCTGGTAGCGCAGCGAGATCGGGTACATCGTGCGCAGCGCGGTCCACAGCGCCTCGAGGTCCCACTCCTCGGGGAACCCTTCGGTGGCCGCGTTGACGTACGACCCGACGGCCTCGGCGATCATCGTGCGGATCTGGTCGTGCAGGTCCGCTCCCTCGAGCACCTCGCGGCGTTCGCCGTAGATCACCTCGCGCTGCCTGCTCATCACGTCGTCGTACTTCAGCACGTTCTTGCGCGAGTCGAAGTTCTGCGCCTCGACCTGCGACTGCGCAGAGGCGATGGACTTGGTCACCGACTTGTTCTCGATGGGGACGTCGTCGGGCACCTTCAGCGCCAGCAGCACGCGTTCGACCCAGTCGGACTTGAACAGCCGCATCAGCTCGTCCTCGAGGGAGAGGTAGAACCGCGACTCCCCCGGGTCACCCTGCCTGCCGGACCGGCCGCGGAGCTGGTTGTCGATGCGGCGCGACTCGTGCCGCTCGGTGCCGACCACGTAGAGGCCGCCGGCCTCCTTCACGGCGTCGTGCTCGGCTTTGACCTGCTCCGTGATCCGCTCGACGGTCGCCGGCCAGGCTGCTTCGTACTCTTCGACGTCCTCGAGCGGGTCCAGACCGCGTTCCCGCAGCTCCTGGTCGGCGAGGAACTCGACCGACCCGCCGAGCATGATGTCGGTACCACGGCCGGCCATGTTGGTGGCTACGGTGACCGCGCCCCGGTGACCCGCCATCGCGACGACCTTCGCCTCATCGGCGTGCACCTTCGCGTTGAGCACCGTGTGCGCCACCCCGCGCTTCTTGAGCAGCTGGGAGAGGTGCTCGGACTTCTGCACCGACACGGTGCCGACCAGCACCGGCTGGCCGCTGTTGCTGCGCTCCGCGATGTCATCGACCACCGCGTTGTACTTGGCGTCCTCGGTGCGGTAGACGAGATCGGAGCCGTCCAGGCGCGCCAACGGCTCGTTGGTGCGGATCGGGACCACCCCGAGGCCATAGATCTTGTCGAACTCTGCTGCCTCGGTCATCGCTGTGCCGGTCATGCCGGAGAGCTTCTCGTAGAGCCGGAAGTAGTTCTGCAAGGTGATGGTCGCCAGGGTCTGGTACTCCTCGCGGACGGTCACGCCTTCCTTGGCCTCGATCGCCTGGTGCAGACCGTCGTTGTAGCGCCGTCCGGAGAGCATCCGGCCGGTGTGCTCGTCGACGATCATCACCTCGTCGTCCATGACGACGTACTCCTTGTCGTTGCGGAACAGCTCCTTGGCCTTGATGGAGTTGTTCAGGAACGAGATGAGCGGGGTGTTGACCGAGTCATAGAGGTTCTCGATGCCGAGGTGGTCCTCGACCTTGGTGATGCCGGGCTCCAGGATCGAGATCGTGCGCTTCTTCTCGTCGACCTCGTAGTCCACGTCGAGGGTCAGGTTCTTGGCGACGTTCGCGAACTCGCCGTACCACTTGACCTCGTCCTGGGTCGGACCGGAGATGATCAGCGGGGTCCGGGCCTCGTCGATCAGGATCGAGTCGACCTCGTCGACGACCGCGAAGTAGTGGCCGCGCTGCACGCAGTCCTCCAACGCGTTGGCCATGTTGTCGCGCAGGTAGTCGAAGCCGAGCTCGTTGTTGGTGCCGTAGGTGATGTCGGCGGCGTAGGACTCGCGCCGCTCGGCGGGAGCCATCTCGGGCAGGATGATGCCGACCGTGAGGCCGAGGAACTGGTGCACGCGGCCCATCCACTCCGCGTGGTACTTCGCGAGGTAGTCGTTGACGGTGACGACGTGCACGCCCTTGCCGGTCAGCGCGTTGAGGTAGGCCGGCAACGTGGAGACCAGGGTCTTGCCCTCACCGGTCTTCATCTCCGCGATGTTGCCCAGGTGCAGCGCCGCGCCGCCCTCGATCTGGACGTCGAAGTGTCGCTGGCCGAGCACCCGCTTGGCCGCCTCGCGCACCGTCGCGAAAGCCTCCGGCATCAGGTCGTCGAGTTCCTCACCGTTCGCCAGCCGGGCCCTGAACTCGATGGTCATCTCGCGCAGCTCGTCATCGGTCATCGCGACGAAGTCGTCCTCGATGACGTTCACCGCCCGGGCGATCGACTCCAGCTTGCGGAGGATCTTGCCCTCGCCGATCCGTAGGACCTTGTCGAAAAGCGACACGTAGTACTCCCTGTTGCTGCAACTCGAGGATGTTCGCTCAGCGACCGGTCGCCGGGCGGAGCCCCCGCAATGTTACTTGGCTCGCGGGCGCAGTCCCGACTCCCCGCTGGAAGTCGGCAGAACAGCCTCCGACCGGGGCTCGGAACAGCTTCTCCAGGACAACGTCCGGGGGACGGGGCGGCGTTCCCGATCCGGGCTGGCTGGACGAACCTCAGTCGCGCAGGGCACGGCCGCGGACGTGCGGTGACACCGGGGTGTGGGTGCCCGCGGGGAACAGCGAGCGTTCCAGCTCCGTGATGGTGAATCCGGTGCCGCCGATCGCGGACACGGTGTCCCGGCCGCAGTGGCAGCCACCGAACAACCAAGGCCAGGCGAACCGGTCGAGAAAGATCTGAATCCGCTGCCCGGCGCCCGGTCGGGGCACCCTCACATGCTCGAGGAAGCGCAGCTCGCCGCCGGGTCGCAGCACCCGGCGCGCCTCGGTCAGGGCGGCGTGCTGGTCGGGCACCGAGCAGAGCACCAGGCAGAACACCACTGCGTCCACCGAGCCGTCCGGGAGCGGCAGGTCGTCCGCCACCCCGTCGACCACCCCGATCGGGACCGGTGCAGACCGCGCCGCCGTCTCCGCGTGGCCGCGCAGGTACGGCTCGGGCTCGAGAGCAACGACGTCGGTTACCGTCTCGGGGTAGTGCCGGAAGTTGGCCCCGTCCCCCGCGCCGACCTCCACGACGGTGCCGACGAGTCCGCTGAGCAGCTGAATCCGGAGCTCGCGGAGGCCGAGCTTCTCCCCGTTCGCGGCGAGTCGCCGGTAGAGACGAGCGAACAACGGGTGGTGGACGTCGCTCACGCCAGGACCTCGACAGAGAGCGCGGGCGCCAGGTCGCCACGCTTGCGCACCACGATGTCGGACAGGCCCAGCCAGCGTGCCAGGTCGCGGAGCTCGGCGGCCAGCTCGGCTGCGGTCTCCGGCGGCGCGTGCTCCTCGGCGTACGACGCCTGGACCAGCAGCACTCCCGCCTTCCGGTCGGCCTTGAGGTCGACCCGAGCCACGATGCGGTCACCCAGCAGGAACGGCAGCACGTAGTAGCCGTACTCGCGCTTCGGCGCCGGCACGTAGATCTCGATCCGGTAGCGGAAACCGAACAGGTCCTGGGTGCGGGCTCGCAGCCAGACCAGGGGGTCGAACGGGCTGAGCAGCGCCCGGGCGTCCACGCGGCGCGGCACAGCGGCATCGCGATGGAGGTACGTCGGCCGGTTCCAGCCCTGGACGGTGACCGGCACCAGCTCGCCGTCCTCGACCAGACCGGCCACTGCCGTGCGGGTCTCCGCAACGGACATCCGGAAGTAGTCGCGCAGATCCTGCTCGGTGCCGACCCCGTGTGACGCGGCTGCACGCCGCACCAGCTCACGGTGCGCCTCTTCGGGAGAGGGTGTCGGCATCGCCAGCACGTGCGGTGGCAGCACCCGTTCCGGCAGGTCGTAGACGCACTCGAACGCCGAGTTGCGCCCGGAGATCGCCAGGTCTCCCACGATGAACGCGAAGTCGAGGGCCTTGCGAGTGGCCGACCAGTTCCAGCCCCAGTGGTCCTTGGTTCGCGGCATCCCGTCGTCGAGGTCCCGGGCGGTGGATGCACCGCGCTCCTGGATCTGGGCCAGCAGCGACGCCTCCAGCTTCGGGGTGACTGCTTCCCCTCCCCACTTGCGGCGCTGCGGGCGGTAGTGCGCCATCCGGTGCTGCATGACCGGCCACAGGTCGACCGGCATGAACGCCTGGACGTGCGCCCAGTACTCCACGATCCGGCGAGGCTTCTTCTCCGAGGCCCGGCGCAGCAGCTCCATGTCGTAGGGACCCATCCGGGAGAACAGCGGCATGTAGTGCGCACGTTGCAGCACGTTGACCGAGTCCACCTGCAGGACCGCCGTACGAGCGAGTGTGCGGGAGAACGTGCGCATCGTCGGGGTGGTGTGTCGCGGGTCACGAAACCCCTGGGCGACCAGCGCGACCCGACGCGCCTGGGCAAGGGACAAGCCAGCAGTGAGGTGGGTCACGGCGCTCAGGGAAGGTCGAGCAGCTTCTCGCGTACGGCGTACATCACGGCCTCCATCCGGGAGTGCAGCTGCAGCTTCTCCAGGATGTTGCGCACATGGTTCTTCACGGTGTTCTCGCTGATGAACAGCAGCTTGGCGACCTCGCGGTTGTTCAGCCCGGTGGCGACCAGCCGGAGCACCTCGAGCTCGCGGTCGGTCAGTCGTGGCGTGTGCACCTGGTCGCGGTCGGTGCGCGACATCTCCTTGAACTCGTCGAGGAGCTTGACAGCCATCGACGGGCTGATCAACGACTGGCCCTCGGCGACGACCCGCACCGCTTGGGCGACCTCGTCGATCGAGGAGTCCTTGAGCAGGTAGCCGGAGGCGCCGTTCTTGACCGCCTCGTAGAGGTCGGCCTCCTCGTCACTGACCGTGAGCATGATGATCCGCGCGGCCGGGACGAGCTCCTTGATCTCGATGCATGCCTCGAGACCGGTGCGCTTGGGCATCCGCACGTCGAGGAGTACGACGTCGGGCACGACGTCGGCCACCAGCCGGGCCGCGGACAGTCCGTCCCCGGCCTCACCGACGACCAGGATGTCCGGCTCGACGCCGAGCAGCATGGTCAGGCCGCGCCGGAAGAGCTCCTGGTCGTCGACCACGACGACGCGGATGGGCTCGGCCCCGGGTGTCCCCGGGACAGACCCCGAGCTGTTGCCCAAGTCGGGCTCGGTGTCGGACACGCACGCATCATCGCAGATTCTTGGGAGGTCTTCGAAGGATTCGGCCTCAGCCGCTCACTTCTCTGCTGCCGGCTCACTGCATCGCGAGCGAGATCACCCCGTAGTCGTAGCCCCTGCGCCGGTAGACGACCGACGGCTTCTCGCTCTCCTTGTCCAGGAACAGGTAGAAGTCGTGCCCGACCAGCTCCATCTCGTAGAGCGCCTGCTCGAGCGTGATCGGGGTGGCCTGGTGCTCCTTCTCGCGGACCACCAGCGGCCCGTCGCCGGTCACCGTGACCGGGCCGACCTGACGCTGGACCGTGGCGTCGACCGACCCGTCGTCCTCGGTGTCGTCGAGGGCGGGCACGTCGGCAAGGGCTTCCTGCACCGACGTCGGCGCCTTCTGGCCGCGGTGGACCTTGCGCCGGTCGGCGGCGCGACGCATCTGCGCGGTCATCTTGTCCAGCGCGAGATCGAGGGCGGCCATCTTGTCGTCGGCGCGGGCCTCGGCGCGGATCACGGGCCCTCGCGACTTCGCCGTCAGCTCGATGCGGACCGGCTGGTCCCGCTTGTTGGGTTGCTTCTCGACCTGCACCTCGACCCGGATCAGCCGGTGATCGTGCTTCTCCAGCCGGGCGAGCTTCTCCTCGACGTGCTCCCGGAACCGCTCGGAAACTTCACAGTGACGACCGCTGACCACGATGTCCACGTAACCGACCTCCCACTCTAGGGTCCATGATCCGACGCTAGTTGGTCACTGGTGACGGCGCCAGTGGCTGAGCGGGAGGCAGCCTGCGGACCGTCCCGGCGACACAGGCGATGCCGACCACGGCCACTCCCGCTGCCTCGAGTGCGCGCTGCGCCTCCCGCGCCGTCGACCCGGTGGTCAGCACGTCGTCGCAGACCACCGAGGTCACCCGGCGCCCGGTGCGGGCCAACGCGGCGAGCGCCCGGTGACGGGCTGCCATCGATCCGGCCAGGTTGCGGCTCCTGGTCGCCGAGTCGAGGCCGGCCTGGTCTGCGACCCGGCCGATCTGGCGCAGCAGCCGAGCGACCGCGACGTCGCGCCCCTCTCGACGCAGCAGCCCCGCCGCAACCCGGGTGACGCGGAGCATCGGGTCGTGTCCGCGACCGGTTACGACGGCGGCGCGCGAAGGCACCGGCACCAGTACCACCAGGTGCCCACCAGCAGAGACGTCGGACAACAGCTCGCTCACGGCAACGGCCAGGACCCGGCCCAGCGGTCGCGCCAGGGCGAAGGCGCGCCGCTCCTTGTGCGCGATGATCATCGCCCGAAGCGGGTCGGCGTACTCCCCGGAGACGACCGAGCAGGCCAGGCCGGGTGGGCACGGGTCGGGGCTGGTGGCCGTGCCACGCTCGGGCAACAGCGCCGAGCAGCGGACGCACAGCAGCCGCCCCGGCAGTGCGCAGTGCACGCACGCCGAACCAGCGGTCAGGTCCAACCAGGCGTCGAGCACCCGACGATGGTGACCGGGCTGCGCGCGGCACACGAGCCGGTTCGGTGAGCGCTGTGGAGAGCTCAGCCGGCGTACGTCGGGGCAAGCAGGCCCCTGACGACGTCTGAGCCTCGCCAGTGGCTGTTGGCGTCGAGCTGGAGGAGCTGGGTCGGCGTCACCAGATACAGCGGTAGACCGACATCCGGCGAGCCCACCAGAGCGATGGCACTGCCCGGCCAGGAGTCCGGCGGGATCGTCGTCGGGTCGCCGGGGGAGCCGTCAAGGCTCACGAACGCCACCTCCGAGAGACGCTTGGCGGTCCTGCCGAGGACGGCGAGGTCGTTCGGGCTGCGCCACACGACGTCGCGCAGGTCGCCGAGGTCGGAGGGCACCCCGTCGACCGGGGTTGCCGCGGTCGCCCGCGAGAAGGTGCCGTCGGCCGAACGGAGCAGATCAGCGGCGACCAGCCGGTCGCCCTTACCTGCGCCGTCCACGATCGCGACCAGCCTGGTGCCGTCGCGACTGACCACGAAAGCGGTCACCGGGCGGCCGGAGACACCGGGAATGTCGACCGTTGTCGCACTGTCACCGACAACATGCACCACCCTCGACTTGTCCCCGGCCCGGTCGACCAGCCAGAGGTCACCGAACATGTCGTACGCCGGACGCAGCACATCGGTGCCCTTGTAGACGCGCTTGGCCCCAGCGTCCTTCTCCCCGCCTGCCACCACCTGGCTGGGTCCGACGAAGACGGTCTTGCGATCGGTGGCGACCGCGGCGATCGCCTTGCCGTCCAGCCGCGCCGCGATCGAGCGCAGTGAGTAGCCGCGACGGCCGAACGGCCCCGGCACCGCCTCCACGACGCCGTTGCGGATCGCCACCACCGTGTCCTTGCGCAACCCGAAAAGCTGGTCACTCGCGCGCTGGACGGTCGGCGCGAAAGCGTCGCCCTCCTGCACGCTGAAGTCGCGCCGCCCGTCGGGAAGCGGTACCGCGGCGTCGCCGACGGTGAGCCGGATCCGGGTCAGCCCCGGCACCTGGCGCAGGGTCCAGGCCAGTTGCGCCACTGCGCGGGTGAGCTTCTGCGAGGAGAGCTTGAGCAACGGGTCGCTGAACGGCACCTCGGCCGTGCCGTCGGGCGCGACCGGGACCGACAGGTCCAGCTGGGTCTGCGGCGGGAACTCCGTGCGGGTCACCGCCGCCACGTCGGACCCTGGCCCGCTGAGCAGCGCCCGGACCAGCGTCGAGGAAAGCTGGTCGTCGCGCCGGAGGTAGATGCGGTCCGGCACCAGGACCCGCTCGGTCTGGTCGAAGAAGTAGAGGTTGTACGGCCGGAACCAGCGGGTGAAGTACCACTGCGGGATGATCACGGCGTCCGGCGGGTTCGAGATCCGCCACTGACCGCCCTCACGGACCATGCTCAACGACAACCGCCGGTCACCACCCGAACCGAGCCAGCCACCGCGGGAGTCCAGGCGCTGCGCATCGCTGAGCCGCACGGCCACGGTGTCGCCTGCCGTCCTGCGGACCGAGGAGACCTGGTAGATCAGGGTCGAGTGCGTGGGGTTCCAGTCGGCCCGGGCCGACTTGGACAAGAAGCTGCGAGCCACCGTGGTGGTCGCCGTGTTGCCGGTCATCGCGGTCAGGAAGCCGTTGACCACCTGACCGGGCGTGTCCCCCCGGCCTGGCCCGGGAGCGTCGAACTGCTGGCCGTCGTCTTGGGCCACAGCCGCGGCTCCTGGCTCACGTTGGACCGGCCCGGACTCGGGCAGCGCACCGCAGGCCGTGAGCACCAGGATCAGTACGGCGATCCCGGTGAGGGCAACGGACCGGGGGCGGCGCGAACCTCTGGCCGTCATTGCCGCTCCCTCGTGGTGGCGTCGGCCGGGATCAGCGGGAGCGGGCTGTGCGGGATCGGCTCACCGGCCTCACGGGGCAGGGTGAGCCGGAACACGGCGCCGACGCCCGGCCGGCCCCAGGCCTGGAGCCGGCCGCCGTGCAACAGCGCGTCCTCCAGGGAGATCGCCAGACCCAGGCCGGTGCCGCCGGTGGAGCGCGCTCGCGCGGGGTCAGCGCGCCAGAAGCGGTTGAAGACCCTCGCCGTCTCCCCGGGCATCAGGCCGACCCCGTGGTCGCGCACGGTCAGCGCCGCTGCATCCGCGCCGGCAGCCAGCTGCACCTCGACGTCGTGCTCCGCCGAGTCCTGGGGAGCATGGTCGATGGCGTTGGTGAGCAGGTTGCGGACGATGCGCTCCACCCGTCGTACGTCGGCCTCGGCGATGCAGGGACCGTCGGAGTGCACCTGGATGTGCACGCCTCGCTGCTCGGCCAGCGGGGCCGTTGCTGCCACTACCCGGTGCACCACATCGACCAGGTCGACGTCCTCCAGGTCCAGCACGGCCGCACCCGCGTCGAACCGACTGATCTCCAGAAGGTCGGTGAGCAAGGTCTCGAAGCGGTCCAGCTCGAGCTGCAGCAGCTCGGCCGCACGTGCGGTCACCGGGTCGAGCTGACCGCGCTCGTCGTGCAGGACGTCACCAGCCATTCGTACCGTCGTCAAGGGCGTGCGCAGCTCGTGGGAGACGTCGGAGACGAACTGGCGCTGAACCCGGGAGAGCTCCTCGAGCTGGCGGATCTGGCGCTGCATGGCGTCGGCCATCTGGTTGAACGACGTACCAAGCCTGGCGATGTCGTCCTCCCCTGCGACGTGCATGCGTTCCTCGAGCCGGCCCGAGGCGATCCGCTCGGCGACGCGCCGAGCCAACCGGATCGGGGTGACCACCTGTCGGGTGACCAGCCAGGTCAGCCCCGCGACAAGCAGCAGCAGCAGTACCCCGGCGGTGATCAACGCCCGCTGTAGCAAACCCAGGGTGTCGCGCTCCTCCGTCATCGGGAACAGCAGGTAGAGGTCGTAGGTCCCGCCGTCTGCAGGCAGCAGGATCTGGTTGCCCACCACCACTCCTGGGGCCGTTCGATGCGCCTGCGCGGCGTAGCTGATCCGGGTGAAGGTCCAGGCGGCACCCGGCCGGCTCTCCACCTCGTGACGCAGGTCGGCGGGGACGCTGGACGCCTGGACGCCTGGGCTGCTGCGGGTGCCGACCCCGGACCCGAGGCCGTGCGCGCTGCCGGCGACCGGACCCACGACCACCACCTCGAAGCCACGCACCTTGCCGCGTTCGACCAGGCTGTCGACCAGCTGGCGCAGCTGGGTGGCCGGGTCGAAGTCGGCAATGCCGGACTGGCGCAGCCGCGCGGTGGCGACAGACGTCTCGCTGTTGGCCTCGGCCAACGACACCTTGACCCGGTTGTCGACCAGACCACCGGTGATCTGGCGCAGCAGCAGCAGTCCGACCACGCCGACCACGATCGCGGACAGCACCAGCACCGACACGACCACCCGTGCCTGCACCGAGCGACGCCAGATGGTCAGACCTCGGGCCAGGCCCCGAGTGAGCGCAGGGACCACGTGAAGGTGCACGCGGTCACTCCGGGGTGACAGCACCGCCACCGGCCTTGTAGCCGACACCACGCACGGTGAGCACGATCTCGGGGTTCTCCGCGTCGTGCTCGACCTTGGAACGCAGCCGCTGGACGTGCACGTTCACCAGCCGGGTGTCTGCCGCGTGCCGGTAGCCCCAGACCTGCTCCAGGAGCACCTCGCGCGTGAAGACCTGCCAAGGTCTGCGGGCCAGGCACACGAGGAGGTCGAACTCCAGCGGGGTCAACGACAACGGCGTCTCCCCACGATGCACGGAGTGGCCGGCGACGTCGATCACCAGGTCACCGACACTGATCGCCTCGGGTCCCGCCTCGGCCAGGCGACGCACCCGGGCGCGGATCCTGGCCAGCAGCTCCTTGGGCTTGAACGGCTTGACCACGTAGTCGTCGGCGCCGGCCTCCAGGCCGGCCACCACGTCGACGGTGTCGTTCTTGGCGGTGAGCATCACGATGGGTACGCCGGACTCCGCCCGGATCTCCCTGCAGACCTCGATGCCGTCCTTGCCGGGCAGCATCAGGTCGAGCAGGACGAGATCCGGGCGGTAGTCGCGGAACGACCGCATCGCGACGTCACCGGACGCGACGATCTGGCTGGAGTAGCCCTCGTTGTTCAGCACCAGGGACAGCATCTCGGCCAGGGCTGCGTCGTCGTCGACGACGAGCACCTTGGGCCGTGGCAGCTCGGCACTGGCCACGATGCTCCTCTCCTCGGCGAGTCGTGAGCGACGGGCGTCCGTCCTCAGCAACGGTAGGCGTCAGTAACGGTAGGCGTCCGACTTGTAGGGGCCAGCCACGTCCACGCCGAGGTACGCCGCCTGGGCGGGGGTCAGCTCCGTCAGCGAGACACCGAGGGCGCCGAGGTGCAGCCGGGCGACCTCCTCGTCGAGGTGCTTGGGCAGCACGTAGACCCCGACCGGGTACTCCTCGGTCCTGGTGAAGATCTCGATCTGGGCGAGCACCTGGTTGGTGAACGAGTTCGACATCACGAACGACGGGTGGCCGGTGGCGTTGCCCAGGTTCATCAGCCTGCCCTCCGAGAGCACGATGACCGTCGTGCCCCCGTCGGGGAAGGTCCACACGTCCACCTGCGGCTTGACGTTCTTGCGGTGTACGCCGGGGAAATCCTCCAGGCCGGCCATGTCGATCTCGTTGTCGAAGTGGCCGATGTTGCCGACGATCGCCTGGAACTTCATCCGCTGCATCTGCTCGACGGTGACGACGTCCTTGTTGCCGGTGGCCGTGATCAGGATGTCCGCGACCGGGAGCACCTCCTCGAGGGTGCAGACCTGGTAGCCGTCCATCGCCGCCTGCAGCGCACAGATCGGGTCGATCTCGGTGACGATGACCCGGGCGCCCTGGCCGCGCAACGACTCCGCGCAGCCCTTCCCGACATCGCCGTAGCCGCAGACGACCGCGACCTTGCCGCCGATGAGGACGTCGGTGGCCCGGTTGATGCCGTCGATCAGCGAGTGCCGGCAGCCGTACTTGTTGTCGAACTTGGACTTGGTGACCGAGTCGTTGACGTTGATGGCCGGGAAGAGCAGAGAGCCTTCCTTCATCATGTCGTAGAGGCGGAGCACACCGGTGGTGGTCTCCTCGGTCACACCCTTGATCCCGTTGGCGATCGGGGTCCAGTGGTCGGCGTTCTTCGCGAGCTGCTCGTTGAGCGCTTCGAAGACGATCTTCTGCTCGGCGCTGTGCGCCGTCGCCGGGTCGGGGGCGACACCGGTCTTCTCGGCCTGTACGCCGAGGTGGACCAGCATGGTGGCGTCGCCACCGTCGTCGAGGATCATGTTGGGACCGGTCTGACCCGGCCAGTCGAGCATCTGCTGGGTGCACCACCAGTACTCCGCCAGGCTCTCGCCCTTCCAGGCGAAGACGGGGACGCCCCGAGGGTCGTCGGGAGTGCCGTCGGGCCCGACTGCGACGGCGGCAGCGGCGTGGTCCTGGGTGGAGAAGATGTTGCACGACACCCAGCGCACCTCGGCGCCCAGAGCGGTGAGCGTCTCGATCAGGACAGCGGTCTGGATGGTCATGTGCAGGGACCCGGCGATGCGGGCTCCGGCGAGGGGCTTGGCGACGCCGTAGCGCTCGCGCATCGCCATCAGACCGGGCATCTCGTGCTCGGCGAGGGTGATCTCGGTGCGGCCGTAGTCGGCCAGGGAGAGGTCTGCGACCTTGAAGTCCATGAAAGCGATTCCTTGGGAGTTGTGGAGCGCGGCTTGGGATGACGTGGGCAGCCCAGAGGGTCTGCGGCGTCTAGACACGATCTCGTGCGCCAGGCGCCCAGTGATTCTACTCAACGGCCCGGGCTGCCTCCAACATCCGCGCGGCTCAGCTCAGTCGGCCCGGCGGACGTCCGGCTCGATGTAGATCACCCGCGCCGTCGGCTCGGCTCGCCGTACGGCGGCCTCGGCCCGGTCGATGGCCTCCGCGACCTCCCCGGCCGCACCCGCCGCGGCGACATCGATCTTGACCGCCACCAGCAGCTCCTCCGGCCCCAGGTGCAAGGTCCGCATGTGGATCACGCCCCGGATCCCCTCGGTGGCGGCAACCGCCGTCCTGATCCGGGCCTGGACCTCCGGCGCAGCGGACTCGCCCAGCAGCAGGCTCTTGGTCTCCACCCCGAGCACCAGGGCGACGGTGACCAGCAGCATGCCGATCAGTCCGGTGCCCGCGACGTCCCAGTACAGCGAACCGGTCAGCAGGCTCATCCCGACGCCGACCAGCGCGAACACCAGGCCGATGAGCGCCGCGAAGTCCTCCAGCAGGATCACCGGCAGCTCGGGCTGCTTGGCTCGCCGGATGAACTGCGGAAAGGTCGCCGGGCCCTTGATCTTTGCAGTCTCGCGGATCGCGGTGCGGAACGAGAACCCCTCCAGCCCGATCGCGACCAGCAGCACCACGATCGGCACCCACCACCACCGGGAGTCGAGGATCGAGTCCGCAGGATGACCGTGCGCCGCATGCACCTCGTGGAACTTGTGCCAGGCCTCGTAGAGCGCGAACAGGCCGCCGACGCTGAACAGCACGATGGCGACCAGGAACGAGTAGATGTAGCGCTCCCGGCCGTAGCCGAAGGGATGCTCCGGTGTGGCCCCCTTCCGCGCCTTGCGGCCACCGAGTAGGAGGAGCCCCTGGTTCCCGGAGTCTGCGACCGAGTGGATGCCTTCGGCCAGCATCGAGGACGAACCGGTCAGGGCGAAGGCCAGGAACTTGGTGACCGCGATACCGGTGTTGGCCAGCAGCGCGGCCACGACCGCCTTGTTCCCGCCCTCGGCTGACATGCCGGGAAGGCTATCGACTCAGCTGCCCAGCCCGACCTCGAGGTAGGTCGCGGCGAAGCGGCCGGTGGCAAGCAGCGAGGCGTAGCGGGCCAGCTCGCCGTCGGCCTCGCTGGTGACCACCTCGACCCGGACACCGCGGCCTTCCGCTGCCGCCGCGATCCTCGAGCGTGACTGGCGTACGGCGGCATCCTCCGACCCGTCGTCGAGGATCACCAGGGAGGGGCGTCGGGCATCGGACTCCGAGTCGGCGAACGGGTCGGCGAACACGTCGGCGACGGTCGAGGCCTCGATGACCGGCAGCAGCTGCTCGAGGTCGGAAGCCAGGGCCGTGCGGCCGGTTGCCCGCCGGATCGCCTCCGCCACGCGGCGTCCGGCACGGGCCGCGAGAACGCTGCCTCCCCAGAGCATCGGGTTCGTGTCCGCGATCGCGCTGGCCAGGTTCTTCGCCGGGTTGACCGCGATGTCACGGAACGGCGAGCAGGCGACCGACACCGCGTCCAGCGCGTCGGCGACCACTGCCGGTCTGGACACCGGTGCCAGGTCGAGCTCGTGCAACAACTCGAGCACCACCACGGCCGTGGCGAGCTGGTCGCCGGTCACGGTCGGCAGCAGCACGGAGTCGCGGCCCGCTGCGTGCTCGGCGACCAGGGACCGCTCCGGGGCGGCCACCACGAGCTGGCAGCCACGACGTACAGCCTCGGCGACGCCGGAGGCGGTCTCAGGGTCGTGGCCATCGGGAGCGAGCACCACGACCAGGTCGAGGCTGCCCACCCAGCCGGGCAGCCGGGCACCGGGCCACGCCACGAACGGCACCGGGCACCACGGCTCGAGGACCGCGCGGAGCAGGCGGGAGTCGGGGCCGGCCGCGATCACCGCGCGGGGGCGGGTGCCGCCGATCTCGGCGGTTGCGCTTCGTACGGCGTCCGCAGCCGCCCCTGCCTCACGACGCACCCGGGCGCCGGACTCAGCCAGCCGGCGGAGCTGCGCATCGACCCGGAGCAGAGACGACTCGTCGTCGAGGAGGCTGTCGTCGAACATCGTGGCGGCCCTCAGGAGGGCTTGCGCGCCTCGTCGATCAGCAGGATCGGGATGTCGTCGCGCACCGGGTAGGCATAGCCGCAGCCGACGCAGACCAGCTCGGAGGCGGCCTCGTCGGCGGCCAGTGCCTTGCGGCAGTTGGGACAGACGATGAGGTCGAGCAGCAGTGGGTCGAGGTTCACGGTTATCTCCTGATCACCGCGAGCACGCGGTCGCGGACGTTGGACATGATGGTGTCATCCCGGCCCTCGGCGTTGAGCCGCAGGAGGGGTTCGGTATTGGAGGCACGCACGTTGAAGAACCATTCGGCGTGGGTGACCGTGAGGCCGTCGAGGTGGTCGATCTCGACGCCGTCGCTCCTGCGCCAGGTCGTCTCCAGCTCGTCCAGCACCGCTGCCTGGTCTGCGACCGTCGAGTTGATCTCACCCGACGCCACGAAACGGGAGTACGGCGCCAGCACCGACGACAGCGGCCGGTCGGTCTCGGCCAGCGCAGCCAGGGCGTGCAGCGCGGCCAGCATCCCCGAGTCGGCCCGCCAGAAGTCCCGGAAGTAGAAGTGTCCCGAGTGCTCCCCGCCGAAGACCGCATCGGTCTCGGCCATCGTCGCCTTGATGAAGGAGTGCCCGACGCGGGTGCGCACCGGGCGGCCCCCGAGCTCGCGGACGATCTCGGGTACGGCCCGCGATGTGATCAGGTTGTGGATCACCGCCGAGCCGGGACTCCTGGCCAGCTCGCGGGAGGCGATCAGCGCAGTGAGGGCCGACGGGCTGACCAGGTCACCGCCCTCGTCGACCAGGAAGCAGCGGTCGGCGTCGCCGTCGAAGGCCAGGCCGATGTCGGCACCGGTCTCACGCACCCTGGACTGCAGGTCTAGGAGGTTGGCCGGCTCGATCGGGTTGGCCTCGTGGTTGGGAAAGCTGCCGTCGAGCTCGTAGTACATCTCCACCACGTCGAGGTCGAGCCTGCCCAGCACGGCGGGCGCCGTCAGGCCCGCCATCCCGTTGCCGGCATCGACCGCGACCTTCAGCCGGCGGCCGCTGACCGGGGCCAGCTTCAGCAGGTAGTCGGCGTAGTCCTCGAGCAGGTCCATCTGCGTGGTGCTGCCTTCGTCCTGCGCCTCGGGTGTGTCGTTCGCGGCGGCAAAGTCGCGGATCTCGGCCAGACCGGTGTCCATCCCGATGGGTACGGCGAACGCGCGGCACATCTTGATCCCGTTGTATCTTGCCGGGTTGTGGCTCGCGGTGAACATCGCGCCGGGCAGGCCGAGGTGTCCGGAGGCGAAGTAGAGCCCGTCGGTGGAGCACAGCCCGACCAGGATGACGTCGGATCCGGCGGCGTTGGCACCCTCGGCGAACGCCCGGGACATTCCAGGCGAGGACGGGCGCATGTCGTGCCCGACAACCAGCTTCCTCGCGCCCGTGACCGCCACGAACGCGGCACCGATCCGGCGGCACAGCGGCTCGTCGATCTGGTCGGGCACGACGCCCCGGACGTCGTACGCCTTGAACAGGGCGGCCAGGTTCGCCGGATCGGTCGTGGGCACGGGACGAGGGTAGTTGCTCGGCGGTCGAGCGCGAGGTCCGGCGCAGTCGAGAGAGCAGGACGACCACTGGGTGCGTCCGTCAGCCCCTAGTCACCGGTGTCGCGCAGGATCCGCAGGTGACCCCGGCGGCCGACCTCGCGAGTGTTCTCGGCGCTCTCCGGCACGGGAACCGGTCGGGCCGCCTCCCGGACCAGGTTGGCCAGGGCCAGGAGGTCGTCGTTGGAGGGGGCGTAGGCGTCCGGGTCCGGCGCGAGCCGCAGCACCTCCCAGCCCAGTGGCGCGCTGAGCCGGTCGCCGTGCGGCTGGCACAGGTCGTAGGCGTGCGGCTCGGCGTACGTCGCCAGCGGTCCGAGGACGGCGGTCTGGTCGCCGTAGTTGTAGGTGAGCGTCGCGACCGCCACTCGCCCGCACGCGGTGCGGGAACAGCGGCGAGAGGTGTTCACGCGGGCGACGCTACCGCGCAGTCTCACCCCGGCGGATTAGGCTCGCGGCGTGACGTCAGCGACTCCCGCCCCCCGCCCCGGACGGGGGCTCCCGGACGGCTCGGCGAACCCGCCACGCCGGACGCGTGACCGGCGGGACCGGCGCGGGCGTGGGCGTCGCGGACCCGACCTGATGGCAGGCCCGCTCGCGCCCGCCGGCGTACCCGCCCACCGCACCCGCGGCGAGCGGTTCGACGCGCTGGCTGTCGCCGCCCTCGACGACATCGAGCAGCGCTGGGAGTCGGAGCTGCCCCCGGTCGACCTGGCCGTGGAGGAGATCCCGATGCTGCCGCCCGACTGGTCGGCCGACAGGGTGCCCCTGGGGTCGCTGGTGCCGGCCACCACCACCGCGCGGGCCCGGATCGTGCTGTTCCGGCGCCCGATCGAGCACCGGGCGGAGGGATCGGCCGAGCTTGCCGCCGTCGTGCTCGCCGTGCTCGTGGACCAGGTGGCCGACCTGCTCGGCGTACCTCCGGCGGACGTGCACCCGGACTACCCGGCCGACGACTGACTCCCAGGTGATCAGCCCGCGGGTCGTACTTCGGGGACCTGGAGCACAGTTTGGACCGGGGCCAGCGGTAGTGCTGAGTACGCCGAGCCGCGGTCGACCAGCACGGCCCCAGCCACGCTGCCGGTGCCACCGGTTGCCGTGACCACCACGGACGCGGTGTTCGCCCGGAGCGGCGTGCTGACGGTGCTCTGTCCGGGGACGGCGACCTTGGTGCGCGCGAGCCGGCTGCCCTTGGGCCCGAGCTGGGTGACCGTTGCCGAGCCGTCACCGGTGAGCGCCGTCAGCAGGAGTGTTCCGGTGCCGTTCCTGGCCAGCGCCACCGCCGCCGGACCGTGCCACGGTACGGCGCTGACCGCATGCAGCAGGTCTCCCGAGCCGGGCACGACGTAGCCCGCAGCCACCGGACCATCCGCGTCGACCCGGACCGAGGTGCCTGGATCGACCACCAGGTCACCAAGCGGCACGGAGACCACGGACTGCGGTGGCACCTGGGTCGGGGCGAGCCCCTTCGGCACGAACCCACCGTCCTTGCCGCTGAGCCGCACCTGCGCGACCACCGCCCTGTCGCCGGGGTTGGCGATCACCAGGTTGGCGCCGTTGCGCAGCCCCGTCGCGAGTGCCGAGCCGGCGCTGACGGGCTGCTGGGCGGACGGGGGCGGGAGGCCGCTGAGCAGCTGATGCCTCGACGGGTTCCCCTGGTCCGGGATCCACTCCTCGACCGGAGCCGCGTTCGGGTCCCGGACGTCGACGAGGTGGTCGTTGACGTCCGCGAGGACCAGCCCGCGCGATGCTTGCACATGCACCGCGAGGTTGCCCTGGGACGGCGCCACGTCGGCCAGCTTCAGGGTCTTGGCTCCTCCGCTGCGCACCGAGATGCCGCGCAGCCCGGCGCCTGCCACCTGGCCGTCGCGGCCCCACACCGTGAGGTCGACCACGGCCGGGCCGGAGCGCGGGTTGACCAGCTCGAGGGTGGAGAAGTGGCTCGGACTGGCACCCGCACCCACGAACCACCACGAGGCTCGTGGCGAGCCGCACCGGGTCATCCCGCCGGCCTGCATGGCCCGGCTGCCGAAGATCCCA
Source organism: Propionibacteriales bacterium (assembly GCA_038233595.1). Classification (GTDB taxonomy): domain Bacteria; phylum Actinomycetota; class Actinomycetes; order Propionibacteriales; family Nocardioidaceae; genus Marmoricola. Next base: position 19,769 of record JBBSVL010000003.1, read on the forward strand.
CGCGTGGCGGCGCCACGCGCCGTCACGGTGAGCGCCCGGCGCCCAGGGGGGCCGACGCGCTCCACGGCCCCGGCTGCGAGCCCGAGCGGCCGTCCTCCGGCCGACACGCTGCCGCCCTTCGGCGTGCCCGGCAGGAGGCCGATGAAGCTGGAGGTGTCGGCGTCGCTGGAGGGGCACACCAGGTCACGCCGGACGGGGGTTGTCGTGGTCTGGCCCCGGTGCCGGACCCCGGTCGAGCGCGACCCCGTTCCCGCCACGGCCACGCCGGCTGCGGTCAGCAGCACGAGCACCGCCAGCAGGGCGACGGCGAGCCGACCGGTCGGCACTGGGCGGTCGGGGTGATTCATCGTGTGGCTCTCCTGGTCGGCAGTGCCAGGACGATCGCCAGCACGATCAGCAGGAGCTGGAGGACCAGCAGCGCGGTGCGACCGAACTGCCCCTCGGTCGACACCGCCGCCAGGCTGGGTCGGGCCTGGAGCCGCCAGGAGGCATCTCGAGTTGTCGGTGCACTGGCTCGGGAGAACCCGCTGGCTGCGTCGAGACTCCCGGTGACGGCCGAGCTGGCGGGTCGTGGTGCGAACACGTAGGCGACGCCGTACGACGCGAGGCTGCGCGCGTCACCGGGCTGTGGGTCGGCCAGCAGCCGCCCGACCAGCGTGGTCAGCCGAGGGTCGGGAGGGGTGAGCGAGTCGACCGCGTCGTCCCCGAGCCGTAAGGGTCCGGCCCGCAGGACGTCATAGGTCACCCCGGTGGAGCGGTCTCCGCGCAGCACCAGTACACCGGCAGCCGGGTCGGTCTCAGAGAGCGCGGACATGTAGTCGGGCACCCCGGTGACCGGCCCCCGGTGCAGCGGGCCACCGACACCACCGACCACCCACCACAGCGCCCCGCCGACGACACCGAGCGTGGCCGCGGCCAGCCCCACGAACGCCACCGGCTGCCGCCAGCCGAAGTGGGCACCGGTGACCCGGCCCCACAACCCGTCGCCGGCGATCACGGCGGCTGCCACCAACGCGCCCTGTACGACCAGCAAGGGGAACCCGGACCAGACCCGGATGCCGCCGTCGATGCCGGGTAGGTGCACCAGCACCCGTGACACCAGGGCGAGCACCAGCGCACCAGCGGCTGCGACCAGCCATGCGGTGAGCACCCGGGATCGGGTCTCGGAGCGGAAGCCTGCGAGCAGACCGGGGAGCAGGACCCCCAGGCCGAGCCAGAGTGGTGCCTCTCCCGGGCCGCCGGGGCGGCCGACCGCCAGACCCAGGGTCGAAGGAAGCGCCGGGAGCACCCCTGCCCGACCGGCCTCCACCAACCAGGCACCGGGATGGGCGGCGACGCCGAAGACCCACGGGAGCAGGAGGAGCGGCACCGCAACCACGATCACCACAGGACCGCCCCAGTGCTCCACCGTGCGCCAGTGCGCGCGGTCGCGGAGCAGTCCGTCGGTCAGCAGCACCAGCGCCAGCAGCACCACGATGATCCATGCTGCGGGAACGAACGCCGTCAGCAGCGCAGCGCCCAGCGTCGTACGCCAGACCGCGCGCCAGCGCAGGTCACGGCTGGAGAACCGCAGGCCGAGCGCGCTGGTGGCGACCCACGGCAGGACCAGTGCTCCGGCCACGGTGCCGAGCCGGCCCTGGCCGATCGCTCCGGAGACCACCGGCAGCAGCGCGTAGCTGACGGCCCCCCAGATCGGCGCCACCCTGCCGGGCACCAGCCGCCGGAAGAAGCGCAGCGCCGACAGCGCGGTGAGGGGTACGGCGAGCAGGAACAGCACCGAGACCACGAAGCCCGCATGGCCGAACGCGATCACCCCGAGAATCCCCAGCGGCAGCAGGTATGCCGGTGCAGTGGCGGAGCTGCCGGTGCCGAGCGGGTGGCTGCCCGAGAGGTACGTGCTCCACCAGTGTCCGACGCCGTCCGGCGCCGCAAGCAGCGCGCCGCCGTGGAGCGGTCCGCCGGTCAGCAGGTCGCGGCCCGCCACGAGCGCCAGGGTGAGGCTGGCAACGACCAGCCAGAACCGCGGGTTGCGCAACAGCAGCCCGACGAGCCCCATCTCCTGCGAGGACGCGTCGTCGTCCACGTCCACCGAGTGGGCGCTGCGCACGGTCCGTCCCGCCACCGCCTCGCGGACCAGGTCGACCGCGGCCGAGCCGAAGTCGGCGGCGAAGTCCATGGCGTGACGCAACGGCAGCCAGGGCGGCGCCAGCAGGTGCCGGACCTCCCGAGCCGGCACCGATGCATGCTCCTTGCGCTGCCGGCGCGCCGCCACCAGGCGCTGCGGGCGGCCGAGCACGGAGGCCACGGCCACCAGCTCGTCACCGGCGGCGCGCGGCGCCCGGACCATCAGCTGGCCCAGCATCCGCAGCAACCCCACGACCACCAGGCGTACGGCGCGGAACGGCAGCCCGGCCGCCGACCCGTTGGCCATCAACGTGTAGATCGACGCCGTGCGCTCCTGCCGGTACGAAGAGTCCGGCACCGTGGACGTGCGCTGACCGCGACGCGCCGCTTCGGCGTGGAACACCAGGGCGTCGGGAACCACCATGGTCGGATGTCCTGCTCGGGCCGCGCGCCAGCCGAAGTCGATGTCGTTGCCGTAGACCGGCAGCTGCGCGTCGAACCCCAGCCCGGCCAGCACGTCGCGGCGGACCAGCATCGCGGCGGTGTTGACCGCGAGCACCACCCGACGCTCGTCGTGCTGGCCCTGGTCGTACTCTCCGCGCTCCAGCCCGGTCTCGCGCCGTCCGGAACCGGAGATGGTGACCCCGACCTCGAGCAGTCGGCGCAGGGAGGGCCACTCGCGCAGCTTGGGGCCGAAGATCGCGACGTCGGGGTGTTCCTCGGCAGCGGCCAGCAACCGTTCCAGCGCCCGTGGGTCGGGGGCGCTGTCGTCGTGCAGCAGCCAGACCCACTCGGGGACGTCGTCCGGCGCTGGCGGGATGTTGTCCAGTCCGGCCTCGACGCTCTCGGCGTACGAGGAGAACTCCGCGAACTGGGTGACGTCCCAGCGGTTGCGACGCAGAATGATGACCGACTCGTCGTGGGAACCGGTGTCGATCGCGACGAAGTGGTCGGGCTGGCGGGTCTGCTTTTCCACGGCGGCCACGACTGCAGGCAGCCAGCGCGCGCCATTGTGGCTGACGAGAAGAACGGAGACCTGCACGGCGCAAACCCTAGTGGTGCCCCACAGGCTCCTGATCAGGCCACCCATCGGCCCGGATAGGGGCTGTTAGACGGCGTGCTTCTTCAGCTTGCGCCGTTCGCGCTCCGACAACCCGCCCCAGATTCCGAAGCGCTCGTCGTTCGCCAGTGCGTACTCCAGGCAGTCACCGCGGACGTCGCAGGTCAGGCAGACCCGCTTGGCCTCGCGTGTGGAACCACCCTTCTCCGGAAAGAACGCCTCGGGGTCGGTCTGCGCGCACAGTGCACGCTCCTGCCACCCGAACTCTTCGGCATCGTCATCCTCGAGCAGATATAGCTCTCTCACGTGCTCGCCCCTTCGACCCTGGGAGGGGCCCGACTGCGACCGATCCCCTTGTTGGATGATGTCCCTCACACCTACCCGCGCCTACGGCGGAGAAACACACTGGTGTGATTACATGCCTGTCGCCCCGGGAAGTCAAGCGGAACGGCAGTCTAGATCTGAGCCGGAAGGATCCTCCCCGTGCCCACTGCACTCCCCCGTCCCGGTCAACGCTCCGGTCAACGCTCACTGCCTCCGCGTGTGACCGTGCTGTCCGGTGGGGTGGGCGGTGCCCGGTTCCTCCAGGGCTTGCTCCGCCTGATCGAGCGCAGCGGCGCCAACACCGAGGTGAGCGTCGTCGCCAACACTGGGGACGACATCTGGGTGCACGGGTTGAAGGTCTGCCCCGACCTGGACACGGTGATGTACACCCTGGGCGACGGCATCGACGTCGACCGCGGTTGGGGCCGCACCGCCGAGACCTGGCACGCCAAGGAGGAGCTGGCGGCCTACGGGGTGCAGCCGACCTGGTTCGGCCTGGGTGACCGCGACCTCGCCACCCACCTGGTCCGCACCCAGATGCTCGAGGGCGGATATCCGCTCTCGGCGGTGACCGAGGCGCTGTGCCGACGCTGGCTCACTCCTGTCTTCGGGGGAAGGGTCCGGCTGCTGCCGATGACCGACGACCGCACCGAGACCCACGTCGTCATCGCCGATCCCGAGACCGGAGGCGCCCAGCGCGCGGTGCACTTCCAGGAGTACTGGATCCGCTACCGAGCCGAGGTCCCCGCGAGCGACGTCGTGGTGATCGGGCTACCCGAGAGCACCCCCGCACCAGGTGTGCTCGCGGCGATCACCGACGCGGATCTGGTGATCCTGCCGCCGTCCAACCCGATCGTCTCGGTCGGACCCATCCTCGACGTGCCCGGCGTCCGCGACGCCGTGCGTACGACGTCAGCCCCCGTCGTCGGGCTCTCCGGCATCATTGGTGGTGACCACGTGCACGGCATGGCCCGCCAGGTGCTCGGCATCCGCGGCATCGAGGTGTCCGCGGCCGGGGTGGCTGGTCACTACGGCGCCCGGTCGGCGACCGGCGTCCTGGACGGCTGGCTGGTCGACACCGTCGACGCAGCGATGGTCGGACGAGTCGAGGCCGACGGCATCGCCTGCCGCGCCGTACCCCTGATGATGACCGACCACGACGCGACAGCGGACATGGCGGCGGCAGCCATCGACCTGGTGCTGGGATGACTCCCGGCGTGGGTGGCCGGCTCGAGGTGTCCGCGCCTGGCGGCATACCCGAGGTCACCCGGGGCACCGATCTGGTGGCGCTGGTCGCCGCGGCACTCCCGGACCTGGCTGACGGCGACGTGGTCGTGGTGACCAGCAAGATCCTCAGCAAGGCCGAGGGGCGTACGACGAAGGGCGTGCGCGAGGACGCGATCGACGCCGAGACCGTGCGTCTGGTCGCCAGCCGCGGCCCGACCCGGATCGTGGTGAACCACCTCGGCCTGGTGATGGCTGCCGCCGGCATCGACGCCTCCAACGTGGAACCGGGACATCTCGTGCTGCTCCCCATCGACCCCGACGCGAGCGCCCGCGCCTTGCGTGCGGGACTCCGCGCGGTCTCCGGGTGCAATGTCGCAGTCCTGGTCACCGACACCGCCGGGCGGGCCTGGCGACACGGCCAGACCGACCTGGCCATCGGCGCGGCGGGTATCGAGGTGCTCGACGACCACGCCGGACGCATCGACTCCTACGGCAACCTGTTGGCGGTCACCGCGCCCGCCGTGGTCGACGAGATCGCCGGTGCCGCCGAACTGGTCCAGGGCAAGCTCTCGGGTCGTCCCCTGGCCCTGGTGCGTGGTCTCGTCGACCGGGTGCTCCCCCCTGGAGAGCACGGCCCCGGCGCCCGGGCGCTGACCCGCGAGCTCGCCGGGGACATGTTCGCGCTGGGCACCCGGGAGGCGGTGCTGGCCGCCGTCACCGCGACCTCGGGCGACGCGTTCGGCGCTCCCGCACCTGCAAGCGACTTCGTCGCGGCCCTGGGTCGACTCGGGGTCCGGACCACGTCGAGCAATGCCGGGGTGAGCGTCGCTGGTCACCCCGCACCGGGTGTCCGGGCTCGGGTCGAGGTCGTGGCGCACGCGTTCGGCTGGGCTGCCCAGCCCGTCGCGGCAGACGCCGCAGCGCTGTACCAACCAGGCCTTCCGTAGACTCTGCGAACGTCCGGCCGCCGTGCCGACTTCCTTCCCCCTTTAGAGAGGCCCGCGTGGCCAAGAAACACACGTCCGAGCGCAGGGCGATCGCCGAGAAGCTGCGCCGCGAGCAGGAGCGCAAGGAACGCCTGCGCAGCCTCAGCATCCTGGGGGCGTGCGGCCTGGTCGTGGTGCTGCTGCTCGGCGCGGCCGTGTACAAGTACGTCGCGGACCAGCGCGCCACCGACAAGGTGAAGAACACCGCGTTGTCGACGTTCGGTGTCTCGGCGGCTGCTGCCGGCTGCGCGCCGATCAAGACCAGGAGCGCCCAGGGCAATAGCCAGCACGTTGCGCCACCCACGCCGATCCGTTATCCCGACGCCCCGCCGGCGTTCGGCAAGCACTGGCCCAACTTCCTCACCGGCTCCGAGCTGCGCACGTTCTACACCCGCAGCGACGTGCCCCAGATCGAGCGACTGGTGCACAGCCTCGAGCACGGCCACACCATTCTCTGGTACGACGACACGGTGAAGCAGGGGTCGAAGGACTACCAGGCGATCCAGCAGATGGGCCAGAAGCTCGGGTTGGACAGCTACTTCATCGCCGCGCCGTACGTCACAAAGACCGACGGGGGCACCTTCCCCAAGGGCAAGCACGTGGCACTGACCCACTGGACCGGCCCGGACAGCCAGAAGGGCGTCTGGGAGTACTGCGGGCGGCCCAGCGGCAGCGTGGTGCAGTCGTTCATGGAGAAGTACCCCCCGTCCTCGGCGCCGGAGCCCGGTTCCGCGTAGGTCGGGCCACCCGCGTAGGTCGGGCCAGGCGGCGTAGGTCAGGTCAGCCGGGTCAACCCGCGCGTCCTCAGCTCCTCGACGAGGGCCTTCACGTCCTGGGCCCGGGCGACCGTGGTGACCAGCAGTGCGTCGCCGGTGTCGACCACGACCACGCCCTCCAGTCCGACCACGGCGACCACCCGGCCGGCGTCGGGCACCACCAGGCCGCTGCTGTCCTTGGAGATGACCAGCGTCGGGTCACCGAGCACGGTGGTGGTGCCGTCGTGCGGGTGCAGGGCGACAAGCTGGTCGTGCAGGGTGGCGAAGTCTCCGACGTCGTCCCAGCCGAACCCACCGGGCACCATGGCGACCCGGCCGGCAGCTGCTGCCGGCTCGGCGACGGCGTGGTCGATCGTGATCCGCTCCAGCCCCGACCAGACCTGCTCGAGGCTCGCCGGGTCATCGGCGATGGCACGTACCCCGGCAGCCAGGTCCGGGTGGTGCTCGGCGAGCAGGTCGAGCAGCACACTGGCCCGCGCCACGAACATGCCGGCGTTCCAGCGGAAGTCACCCGAGGCAAGGTAGCCCCGCGCCCGCTCCGCGTCCGGCTTCTCCACGAACTCCGCGACCGAGTGGGCACGGCCGAACCCGGGCAGTGGCGGGCCGGTGCGGATGTAGCCGAACGCGGTGGACGCGGAAACCGGCTCGATGCCGATGGTGACCAGCAGGCCGGTGTCGGCCACGGCGGCCGCCTCACGCACACATTCCCGGAACGCCTCGTCGTCCCCGATCAGGTGGTCGGCGGCGAACGAGCCGATCAGACCACCGGGGTCGTCGCGCTCGATGGTCGCTGCAGCCAGCCCGATCGCGGCCATCGAGTCCCGTGGAGACGGCTCGGCCACCACCTGGGCCGGGGCCAGACCCGGCAGCTGACGGCGTACGGCGTCCTGGTGCGCGGCTCCCGTCACGACCAGGACGCGTTGTCCGACCAGCGGCACCAGGCGGTCGACCGTCGCCTGGATCAAGGTCCGGCCGGAGCCGGTGAGGTCGTGCAGGAACTTCGGCGAGGTCGCGCGGGAGAGCGGCC
>JBBSVL010000004.1:0-25924 GCA_038233595.1 Propionibacteriales bacterium
GCACTCCAGAAGCCGGCACCACCGAACGCACCGCCCGCAAGGTCCGTGAGGGCCTGGTCGTGAGCGACAAGATGGACAAGACCGTCGTCGTCTCCGTGGAGGACCGGGTCAAGCACGCCCTCTACGGCAAGGTGCTGCGTCGTACGTCGAAGCTGAAGGCGCACGATGAGCAGAACCAGTGCGGCACCGGCGACCGGGTCCTGATCATGGAGACCCGCCCGCTCAGCGCCACCAAGCGCTGGCGCGTGGTGCAGATCCTCGAGAAGGCGAAGTAAACGTCCAGACACCCCCGAGGGCGGAGCCCTCAAATCGAACACAACGTTCGGCAAGGCTCATCGTGCGCTGCACGTGAGAACCGGCTCGACAACCAGGAGAAGAACCGATGATCCAGCAGGAGTCGCGACTCAAGGTCGCCGACAACACCGGTGCGAAGGAGATCCTTTGCATCCGGGTGCTCGGCGGCTCGGGTCGGCGCTACGCCGGCATCGGCGACGTCATCGTTGCCACCGTGAAGGACGCGATCCCCGGTGGCAACGTCAAGAAGGGCGACGTCGTCAAGGCCGTGATCGTGCGCACCGTCAAGGAGCGCCGTCGTGCCGACGGTTCCTACATCCGCTTCGACGAGAACGCCGCCGTGATCCTCAAGACCGACGGAGAGCCGCGGGGCACCCGCATCTTCGGTCCCGTCGGACGTGAGCTGCGCGAGAAGCGCTTCATGAAGATCATTTCGCTGGCGCCGGAGGTGCTCTGATGAGCGTCAACATCAAGAAGGGCGACACCGTCAAGGTGATCGCAGGCAAGGACAAGGGTGCCGAGGGCAAGGTCATCAAGGTGCTCCGTGAGGAGGACCGGGTGATCGTCGAAGGCGTCAACCGGGTCAAGAAGCACACCAAGTCCATCGACCAGGGCGGTCGCGCCGGCAACACCGGCGGCATCATCACGACCGAGGCTGCGATCCACATCTCCAACGTGATGCTGGTGTCCGGCAAGGGCGTCACCCGGATCGGCTTCCGGCGCGACGAGGTCAGCAAGCCGCGGAGCGACGGCTCGACGTACACCGCGCAGCGCAGCGTGCGCATCGCGCGCAAGACGGGTGAAGAGATCTGATGACTGAGACGAGCACAGAGACCAGCACCGAGGCTCCCGCCGAGCGGGTGACTCCTCGGGTGAAGACCCGCTACCGCGACGAGGTGCTGCCCAGCCTGCGTGAGCAGTTCGGCTACGCCAATGTGATGCAGGTGCCCGGCCTGACCAAGATCGTGGTCAACATGGGTGTCGGGGAGGCTGCTCGCGACTCCAAGCTGATCGAGGGTGCGGTGACCGACCTGACCTCGATCACCGGTCAGAAGCCGCAGGTGACCAAGGCCCGCAAGTCGATCGCCCAGTTCAAGCTCCGTGAGGGGATGCCGATCGGCGCCCACGTCACGCTGCGGGGTGACCGGATGTGGGAGTTCCTCGACCGGTTGCTGGCCCTCGCGCTCCCCCGGATCCGTGACTTCCGCGGCCTCTCCGACCGGCAGTTCGACGGTCGTGGCAACTACACCTTCGGTCTGACCGAGCAGGTCATGTTCCACGAGATCAACCAGGACCGGATCGACCGCTCACGCGGCATGGACATCACGGTCGTCACCACTGCCACCAACGACGACGAGGGTCGCGCGCTGCTCAAGCAGCTCGGGTTCCCCTTCCGCGACAGCAAGGAGAGCTGACATGGCGAAGACCGGCCTGAAGGTCAAGGCGGCTCGCAAGCCGAAGTTCAAGGTCCGCGGCTACACCCGCTGCCAGCGCTGCGGTCGACCCAAGGCCGTCTACCGCAAGTTCGGCCTGTGCCGGATCTGTCTGCGAGAGATGGCACACCGCGGCGAGCTGCCCGGCGTGACCAAGAGCTCCTGGTAAACCCCATCACACACAAGTTCGCTGAAGGTCCCGGGCGGAGCCCGGGAAACCACAACGAGGAAGGGCCGAACCGGCCATGACAATGACTGACCCGATCGCAGACATGCTCACTCGTCTGCGCAACGCCAACCAGGCGTACCACGACACGGTTTCGATGCCGTACAGCAAGCTGAAGTCCGGCGTCGCCGACATCTTGCAGCGGGAGGGTTACATCACCTCCTGGAAGGTCGAGGACAACGTCGACGCCGAGGGCGCCGACGTGATCGGCAAGACGCTGACCGTGACGCTGAAGTACGGCCGCAACCGGGAGCGCTCGATCGCCGGCGTACGCCGGATCAGCAAGCCCGGCCTGCGCGTCTACGCCAAGCACACCGGGCTGCCCAAGGTGCTCGGCGGCCTCGGCGTCGCGATCATCTCGACCAGCCAAGGGCTGCTCACCGACCGTCAAGCCAACAAGAAGGGCGTGGGTGGGGAAGTTCTCGCCTACGTCTGGTGAGACCAGGACCAGGAGGAGACAAGCAATGTCACGTATTGGCAAGCTTCCCGTCGAGGTCCCGTCGGGTGTCGACGTCACCGTCGCCGCGAGCACGGTGACCGTCAAGGGTCCCAAGGGCACCCTTTCGCACAACGTCGCTGCCCCGATCACGATCGAGCGGGGCGAGGACGGTGCGCTGGAGGTCAAGCGTCCCGACGACGAGCGCGACAGTCGTTCGCTGCACGGCCTGACCCGCACCCTGATCGCCAACATGGTGACCGGAGTGACGGTCGGCTACGAGAAGAAGCTCGAGATCGTCGGTGTGGGTTACCGGGTGCTGTCCAAGGGCCCGACGCAGCTGGAGTTCCAGCTCGGCTACTCGCACACGATCACGTTCAACGCACCCGACGGCATCACGTTCACCGTCGAGAGCCCCACGAAGCTCGGGGTCCAGGGCATCGACAAGCAGCTGGTCGGCGAGGTTGCGGCGAACGTCCGCAAGCTGCGCAAGCCCGAGCCCTACAAGGGCAAGGGCGTGCGGTACGCCGGCGAGCAGGTTCGCCGCAAGGTCGGAAAGGCTGGTAAGTGACGATGGCTATCGCACTCAAAGCTGGAAAGCACACCAGCGCCCGCGTCGCCTCGCGGCTGCGCCGTCAGGTCCGGGGCCGCAAGAAGGTCTCCGGCACCTCGGACCGTCCGCGCCTGGTGGTCACGCGCTCCTCGAAGCACATCACCGTCCAGGTCGTCGACGACCTGGCCGGCAGGACGGTTGCGTCAGCATCCTCGATGGAGCCTGACCTGCGCTCGCTCACGGGCGACAAGACCGCCAAGGCCAAGCGAGTCGGCGAGCTCGTCGCCGAACGCGCCAAGGCAGCAGGAGTGTCTTCGGCGGTGTTCGACCGGGCGGGCAACAAGTACCACGGTCGGGTCGCAGCCCTTGCCGATGGCGCGCGTGAGGGCGGCTTGACGTTCTGATGGGCACGAAGCGGACAGACATCACATCCAAGGGAGATTTCTGATGAGCGGATCCCAGCAGCGCGGCCAACGCGCCGGTGGCGGCCGCGGCGGCGGCCGCGACGGTGGTCGCGGTGGCCAGTCGGCCGACAAGAGCACCTACATCGAGCGCGTAGTCGCGATCAACCGTGTCGCCAAGGTCGTCAAGGGCGGTCGTCGCTTCAGCTTCACCGCTCTGGTGATCGTCGGCGACGGCGACGGCATGGTCGGCGTCGGCTACGGCAAGGCCAAGGAGGTACCGGCCGCGATCGCCAAGGGCGTCGAGGAGGCGAAGAAGAGCTTCTTCCGTGTCCCGCGCGTCCAGGGCACCATCCCGCACCCGGTCCAGGGTGAGAAGGCGGCCGGTGTCGTGCTGCTGCGTCCCGCTGCTCCCGGTACCGGTGTGATCGCCGGTGGGCCAGTGCGTGCGGTGCTCGAGTGCGCCGGTATCCACGACGTGCTCAGCAAGTCGCTCGGCTCGTCGAACCAGATCAACATCGTGCACGCGACCGTCGAGGCGCTGCGGATGCTCGAGGAGCCCGAGGCCGTCGCGGCTCGTCGTGGGCTGTCCGTCGAGGACGTCGCTCCGGCGGCGCTGCTGCGGGCCCGCGCCGAGGGCATCGCCGGGGCACCTGCAGGGGTTGGTCAGTGATGGGGCGGCTCAAGGTCGAGCAGAAGAAGTCGACGGTCGGCTGCCCGAAGAACCAGCGCGAGACCGTGCGCTCGCTGGGTCTCAAGCGGATCGGCGACGTGGTCGTCAAGGAGGACCGCCCCGAGTTCCGGGGCATGGTCCACACAGTTCGTCACCTGGTGACGGTAGAGGAGGTGGAGTGAGATGACGCTCAAGCTGCATCACCTGCGTCCCGCTCCCGGTGCCAAGACCGCGAAGACCCGTGTGGGTCGTGGTGAGGGCTCCAAGGGCAAGACCGCCGGCCGCGGTACCAAGGGCACCGGTGCCCGGTACCAGGTCCCGGCCGCCTTCGAGGGTGGCCAGATGCCGCTCCACATGCGGCTGCCGAAGCTCAAGGGCTTCAAGAACCCGTTCAAGGTGGAGTTCCAGGTCGTGAACCTGGACCGGCTCGGTCAGCTCTTCCCCGATGGTGGCACCATCGGGGTCGACGAGCTGGTCGCCCGGGGCGCCGTGCGCAAGGGCCAGCCGGTCAAGGTGCTCGGCCAGGGCAGTCTCGACGTCGCCGTACAGGTCACCGCACACAAGTTCTCGGCTTCGGCCAGGGAGAAGATCGCGGCCGCCGGCGGCAGCACGACCGAGCTCTGAACCGAACAGGTCAACGTCGAACAGGGCAGGACGACAGGCCCACCTCCACCGGTGGCGGTCGTGCTGCCCTGTTAGGCTGCCACGGTTCAGGGTGCTACGCCCTGGTGCCTCCGCGCACCACCCCGGAACAAGCCTGAACTGAGAAGAGGATCACGTGCTGGGCGCCTTTGCCAACGCTTTCCGGACACCGGACCTGCGCAAGAAGCTGCTGTACGTGGTGTTCATCATCGCGATCTTCCGGCTCGGCTCGCAGGTTCCCACCCCGGGCGTCAACGTCGCCAACGTGCAGTCGTGCTTCGCCGCGGCGTCCAAGCAGGGCGGCGCCTTCGACCTGATCAACCTGTTCTCCGGCGGCGCGCTGCTGCAGCTCACCATCTTCGCGCTCGGGATCATGCCCTACATCACGGCCAGCATCATCCTGCAGCTGCTCGTGGTCGTGATCCCGCGACTCGAGGCCCTCAAGAAGGAGGGTCAGGCCGGGCAGACCAAGATCACCCAGTACACCCGCTACCTGTCGCTGGCCCTGGCCATCCTCCAGGCCACCGGCATCGTGGCTCTCGCCCGCGCCGGCAGTCTGCTGCAGGGCTGCAGCAAGCCCCTGGTCGTCGACCAGGGGCTCACCACGGCGGTGATCATGGTGGTCACGATGACCGCCGGCACCGCGGTGATCATGTGGCTCGGCGAGCTGCTCACCGAGCGCGGTATCGGCAACGGCATGTCGCTGCTGATCTTCACCCAGATCGTGGCCACCTTCCCCGGCACCCTGTGGCAGCTCAAGATCGCCAAGGGCTGGTGGGTCTTCGGCGCCACGATCGTCGTCGGGTTCGCGATCATCGCGGCGGTTGTCTTCATCGAGCAGGCCCAGCGTCGGATCCCGGTGCAGTACGCCCGCCGGATGGTGGGCCGGAAGATGTTCGGTGGCTCCTCGACCTACATCCCGCTGAAGGTCAACCAGGCCGGCGTCATCCCGATCATCTTCGCCTCCAGCCTGCTCTACCTGCCGGCGATGATCGTGCAGTTCAACCAGAACGCGAAGTCCCCGTTGATCGACTTCATCTCCCGTTATCTGGTGCGGGGGGACAGCCTGATCTACATGGCGACGTACTTCCTGCTGATCATCTTCTTCACCTACTTCTACGTCGCGATCACGTTCGACCCGAACGAAGTTGCCGACAACATGAAGCAGTACGGCGGCTTCATCCCCGGGATCCGGGCCGGCAGGCCCACCGAGGAGTACCTCAACTACGTCCTGTCCCGGATCACGGCACCCGGTTCGCTCTACCTGGGCCTGATCTCACTGATCCCACTGGTGGCACTCTCCCTGGTCAACGCGAACCAGAACTTCCCGTTCGGTGGCACCTCGCTGCTGATCATGGTGGGTGTCGCGCTCGACACCGTGAAGCAGATGGAGAGCCAACTGCAGCAGCGCAACTACGAGGGCTTCCTAAGGTGAGTCACCCCACGAAGTCGCTCGCTACGCTCCCTACTCCGCAGGGACCCCGACAATGAGGATGATCTTCATGGGCCCCCCCGGTGCCGGCAAGGGCACCCAGGCGAGGTTCGTGGCGGACAGGTTGCTCATCCCTGCCATCTCCACCGGTGACATCTTCCGCGCCAATGTCTCGCAGGGCACCGAGCTCGGGGTCCAGGCCCAGGCCTACATGGACAAGGGCGACTACGTCCCCGACGAGGTGACGAACCTGATGGTCCGCAACCGGATCGACGAGGACGACGCGAGCAAGGGGTTCCTGCTCGACGGCTACCCGCGGACCCTGGCCCAGGTCGAGGAGCTGCACGGGATGATCAGGCACACCGGCCACTCGCTCGACGCGGTCGTGGTGCTGGTCGTCGACCCCGAGGAGCTGGTCCAGAGGCTGGTACGCCGGGCCCAGAGCGAGGGACGTTCGGACGACACCGAGGACGTCGTACGCCGACGTCAGGAGCTCTACACCGAGCAGACCGCGCCGCTGATCGACGTCTACCGCGAGCGTGGTCTGCTGGTCGAGGTCGACGGTATGGGCGAGGTCGAGGACGTCACCCAGCGGATCTTCGACGCCCTGTCCAGCGTCCCCGAGAGCTGACCCACTCCTGCGATGGTCGCGGAATGAGGCTGCGGGACCGCGGCATCGAGATCAAGACGCCGCAACAGATCGAGAAGATGCGGGTCGCGGGACTGCTGACCGGCAAGACGCTCGAAGTGCTCCGCGAGGCGGTGCGCCCAGGTGTCAGCACCGGTGAGCTCGACGCGATCGCCGAGGACCACATCCGCTCCCACGGTGGCCTTCCGTCATTCAAGGGCTACAGCCAACCGCCGTTCCCGGCCTCGATCTGTGCCTCGGTCAACGACCAGGTCGTGCACGGCATCCCTGGTGCCAGAGTGCTCGCCGAGGGCGACGTGATCTCGATCGACTGCGGCGCGATCGTCGACGGCTGGCACGGCGATGCCGCGATCACCGTCGCGGTGGGCGACGTGGCCGCCGAGGTGACCGAGCTGCTCCGGGTGACCGAGGGGTCCCTGTGGGCCGGTTTCGCCGCAGCCCGGCTCGGCGGCCGGGTCGGCGACATCTCGCACGCAGTGGAGAGCCACGTGCGCTCCCACGGCGACTACGGGATCCTGGAGGAGTTCACCGGCCACGGCATCGGGACTGCCATGCACCAGCCGCCCAACGTGCCCAACTTCGGGCGGTCCGGGCGTGGGCCGAAGCTGGAGCCAGGCCTCGCCCTGGCCGTCGAGCCGATGGTCACCCTTGGTGGCAAGGACGTCGAGCTCGACGACGACGACTGGACCATCCTCACCGAGGACGGCAGCTGGGCGGCGCACTTCGAGCACACCTTCACCCTGATGCCAGACGGTGCGTGGATCCTGACTGCCATCGACGGCGGCCAGGCGAAGCTGGCCGAGCTCGGTGTGCCCTACGGCGGTCACTGACCGCGGCTGCCGGGTCAGACCAGGGGGTTGCGGGTGGACAGGCCAGGAAAGTAGGAGAAGTCGCGATCCGCCGTCCAGAGCTCGTCGACCCCGTGGCTGAGACAGATGGCCGCAATGCGAGCGTCGTGCACCTTCGGGCCCACCACACCCGAGTCCCTGAGCAGGCCGGCCAGGCGCGACGGATGGTCAGGCCCCTCGCCCAGCGTGGTCACACCGGTCAGCTCGAGGAGGTCGGCGATGGCCCTCAGCGCGTCGTCGGTGCTGGACGGCGGAGAAAAGACGCGCCGGTGGGTGACAATCGCGACGAACTCGTGCACGCAGGGCCAAGGCACCGTCCACGCTCGGCCGGCTTGGGATAATTCATGCAGCGCTCCAAGGGCTGCCGCATGGTGCGCCGCGTCTTCGCGGTGGGCGTAGACCAGGATGTTGGTGTCGACCGCGATCATCAGGGCAGGTCGTACGCGTGTGCCGTCAACGAGTCGGGTGTGACTCCGGGCAGAAGACCCTCCCCACCGCGAGTGTGAAAGCGGAACTCCGGGCGCCGAGGGGGGCTCTCCAGTCGGTCGAGCTCAGCTCGTAGCCCATCGGTGACCAGCTCTCGAAGGGTGACCTGATGCGCGCGGGCGATCTCCTTCGCGCGGCTCGCCAGCGTGTCCGGGAGCTCGATCGTCGTCTTCATACGGCCAACCGTATCACTGGCGCCGTATACCCGTACGCAGTTTTGATGCCCTCGATGGTCGTGGGGGCCCCAAGCTGCTCGCCGGAAGCGTCCGGGGGGTGGAACCTACGGAATCCGGAACGGTCCTGAGACGTTGACCCGTCATGCCTCTCGAACTCTCTGTCCTGGACCTCGTGCCGGTCCGCACCGACCAGACCACCGGTGACGCGCTGCGTTCCTCGCTGAGCCTGGCGGCGATCGCCGACGACCTCGGCTTCCGGCGCTACTGGGTGGCCGAACACCACAACATGCCGGCCGTCGCGGCTACCAACCCGCCGGTCCTGATCGCGATGATCGCTGGAGCGACACACCGAATCCGGGTCGGCTCCGGGGGCGTGATGCTGCCCAACCACGCCCCGCTCGTCATCGCCGAGCAGTTCGGCCTGCTGGAGGCTGCCTACCCGGGCCGGATCGACCTCGGTCTGGGACGCGCACCGGGCAGCGATCCGGTGACCAGCTGGGCGCTGCGGTACGGCGGCGGCGGGGTCGAGGAGGATGCCGCTGCGCGGTTCCCGGAGTACGTCGGCAACGTGATCGCGATGCTCGGTAAGGACGGCGTCGGGCTCGACGTCGGGGGTCGCAGCTACCCTCTGCGGGCAACCCCGATGGCCACCTCGACGCCCACGGTCTGGCTGCTGGGCTCCTCGGACTTCTCGGCGCGGCTCGCCGCCGAGCAGGGCCTGCCCTACGTGTTCGCCCACCACTTCTCCGGCAACGGTACGGCGGAGGCGCTGGCGCTCTACCGCGACGGCTTCCGAGCCTCACCCGAGCTGGACCGGCCGAGCACGTTCCTGACCGCGAACGTGGTCGTCGCCGAGTCCGATGCCGAGGCCGCGAGACTGGTCCGTCCGCAGCTGCTGGCCATGCTGGCACTGCGAACCGGTGGTGAGCTCGGCCCACAGCTGCTGGTCGAGGACGCGGAGGAGGTCGTCGTCCCCCCCGAGCACGAGGGACTGCTCGCGGCGATGCGTGACCGCTGGCTGGTGGGGTCGGCCGAAACGGTCGCGGAGCAGCTGCACGAGCTCGCCGCGCAGTTCGACGTCACCGAGGTGATGGTGCACCCGGTTGCCGGTGCGCTCGCCGGCACCGATCCGGGCACCTCCCCGGCCCGGGAGGAGTCGCTGAGGTTGCTCGCCAAGGCGATGGGGTGACCCAGACGGCCCGGGCCGGATTAGGGGATAGCCGCCCGGACGGCCTAGACTCCCTTGTTGGCCCAACGTGGGCCCGTTGCGTGGTGCCTCACGGCTGCCCGTCGTACGCCCCGACCCGCTCTGCCGAGCAGGCCGTTGCGCGCCCGGGACGAGGTGTCCGCGTGCGCCCCACGAGGTCCGCCCGACGCAGTCGGGGAGGTTCCCGGGCCAGCGCAGCAAACGGCAGACGCCCCGTCACGCGGGCACCAGCGAGCAGATTGTGGAGGACATGCCGAAGAAAGAAGGCGTGATCGAGATGGAGGGCTCCGTCGTGGAGGCCCTTCCCAATGCCATGTTCCGGGTCGAGCTCTCGAACGGACACAAGGTTCTCGCCCACATCAGCGGCAAGATGCGCCAGCACTACATCCGGATCCTCCCCGAGGACCGCGTGGTGGTGGAGCTCTCGCCGTACGACCTCACCCGGGGTCGGATCGTCTACCGCTACAAGTAGAACCCGCCCCGTCCGGGGCGGGCAGCCGAACAACAGGAGAGGGCTGACATGAAGGTCAACCCCAGCGTCAAACCGATCTGTGACAAGTGCAAGGTGATCCGTCGCCACGGCCGCGTCATGGTGATCTGCGCGAACCCCCGCCACAAGCAGCGGCAAGGCTAAAGAAGCGCCGTGATCGTCGCAGGTAGTCGATCAGCTCACCACAACTGAACACACAACGTGATCGCTTAGCCCGTCGTACGACGAGCGAACCACCTCCGGACAGCAGGCTGGAGCCCGAGCCGCAGGGGATCGGGACGCGACACGACCAGAGACCTGCTGGGACAACCGAAGGGCTCAGCCCTTTGAAAGGAACAGCCATCACATGGCACGCCTCGTTGGTGTAGATCTTCCGCGTGACAAGCGCATCGAGATCGCACTCACCTACATCTACGGCATCGGCCGTACCCGCTCCCAGCAGCTGCTGGCCGCAACCGGGGTAGACCCGAACGCGCGAGTCCACACGCTGGGCGACGAGGAGCTGGTCAAGCTCCGCGACGAGATCGAAGCCAGCTTCAAGATCGAGGGCGACCTCCGTCGTGAGGTGCAGGCCGACATCCGTCGCAAGATCGAGATCGGTAGCTACCAGGGTCGTCGGCACCGTCAGGGCCTTCCGGTCCGCGGCCAGCGCACCAAGACCAATGCGCGCACCCGCAAGGGCCCCAAGCGCACGGTCGCCGGTAAGAAGAAGGCCAAGTAGTGGATCCAGTGACCCAGCGCCACTCGGCCTCCCCGATCTCGAACACTCGACCAGAACCTCAGGAGAACTGAATGCCTCCCAAGAGCCGACAGGCCACCGGCGCCAAGAAGGTGCGCCGCAAGGAGAAGAAGAACGTCGTTCAGGGCGAAGCCCACATCAAGAGCACGTTCAACAACACCATCGTCACCATCACCGATCCGACCGGTGCGGTGATCGCGTGGGCCTCGGCCGGCACGGTCGGCTTCAAGGGCTCGCGCAAGTCCACTCCCTTCGCCGCCCAGATGGCGGCTGAGGCTGCCGGACGTCGGGCGATGGACCACGGCATGAAGAAGATCGACGTCTTCGTGAAGGGCCCGGGCTCGGGCCGCGAGACGGCGATCCGCTCACTGGGTGCGATTGGCCTCGAGGTCGGCACCATCCAGGACGTGACACCCACCCCCCACAACGGCTGCCGCCCGCCCAAGCGCCGGCGTGTCTGACCACCGAGACCTAAAGACAGAGCAGGAGATTCGATAGTTATGGCTCGCTACACAGGACCCATGACCAAGAAGTCGCGCCGTCTCGGTGTCGACCTCGTTGGTGGTGACGCCGCTTTCGAGCGCCGTCCATACGCTCCCGGCCAGCACGGACGTGCCCGGATCAAGGAGAGCGAGTACCGCAACCAGCTGCAGGAGAAGCAGAAGGCGCGCTTCACCTACGGTGTGATGGAGAAGCAGTTCCACAACTACTACGACGAGGCCAGCCGTCGTCCCGGCAAGACCGGTGACAACCTGCTCCAGCTCCTGGAGTGCCGGCTGGACAACGTCGTCTACCGGTCCGGCTTCGCCCGGACCCGGCGCCACGCGCGCCAGCTCGTCGGCCACGGCCACTTCAAGGTGAACGGCCACAAGGTCGACATCCCGTCGTTCCAGGTCAGCGCGCACGACGTGATCGACGTCCGGGAGAAGTCCCTGGAGATGACCCCGTTCATCGTGGCTCGCGAGACCCACGGCGAGCGGATCGTTCCGGCCTGGCTCGAGGCGCTGCCGAACCGGATGCGGGTGCTCGTGCACTCGGTGCCGGTGCGTGCGCAGATCGAGCTCCCGGTCCAGGAACAGCTCATCGTCGAGTTCTACTCCAAGAAGTAGCAGCAGTACGCCGGGGTGACGGTCGCGCGTCGCCCCGGTGCCTTCCTCTCAACAACCGATGTTCGAGTCCGTCAAATAGCGGGTGGGCTCGGAAAGGAAACAAGCAGTGCTCATCGCCCAGCGCCCGACCCTGTCGGAAGAAAGCGTCGACGAGTTCCGTTCGCGGTTCGTCATCGAGCCCCTGGAGCCCGGTTTCGGCTACACGCTCGGCAACTCACTTCGCCGTACCCTGCTCTCCTCGATCCCTGGTGCCTCGGTCACCAGCATCAAGGTGGACACCGCTCTCCACGAGTTCTCCACCATCGAGGGACTCAAGGAGGACGTCACCGAGATCATCCTCAACCTCAAGGGTCTGGTGGTGTCCTCCGAGCACGACGAGCCCGTGACCATGTACCTCCGCAAGCAGGGTGCCGGCGACGTCACCGCTGCCGACATCGCGCCGCCGGCCGGTGTCGAGGTGCACAACCCCGACCTGAAGATCGCTACCCTGAACGACAAGGGCAAGCTCGAGATGGAGCTGGTCGTCGAACGGGGCCGCGGCTACGTCAGCTCGGTCCAGAACAAGGGCGCTGACAACGAGATCGGTCGGATGCCCGTCGACTCGATCTACTCACCGGTGCTCAAGGTGACCTACAAGGTCGAAGCCACCCGTGTGGAGCAGCGCACGGACTTCGACAAGCTGGTCATCGACGTCGAGACCAAGACCTCGATCCGCCCGCGTGACGCGATCGCCTCGGCCGGCAAGACCCTGGTCGAGCTCTTCGGTCTTGCGCGCGAGCTGAACGTCGAGGCCGAGGGCATCGACATCGGCCCGTCGCCGGTCGACGAGCAGCTTGCGGCCGACCTGGCCCTCCCGGTCGAGGACCTGCAGCTGACCGTGCGGTCCTACAACTGCCTCAAGCGCGAGGGCATCCACACCGTGGGTGAGCTGATCTCCCGCTCGGAGCAGGACCTGCTAGACATCCGTAACTTCGGCGCGAAGTCGATCGACGAGGTCAAGGCCAAGCTGCACGAGATGGGCCTGGCCCTCAAGGACAGCGCTCCCGGCTTCGACCCGTCGGCACACCTTGCGGCATACGGCGAGGACGACGACTACGACGAGGGTTCCCTCGAGGACGAGCAGTTCTGATCCCATCTATCCCGGTACCTGACACGGCCGGGGAGAAACGAGAAAACCAATGCCAACTCCCAAGAAGGGCGCCCGCCTAGGCGGAAGCCCGGCCCACCAGCGGCTGATCCTGTCGAACCTCGCCACGGCGCTGTTCGAGCACGGCCGGATCACCACCACCGAGGCGAAGGCGCGGGTTCTGCGTCCGGTCGCGGAGAAGCTGATCACGAAGGCCCGGAAGGCCAGCAACGGTGAGAACAGTCTGCACAACCGTCGCGAGGTGCTCAAGACCATCCGCGACAAGTCGGTCGTGCACACGCTGTTCACCGAGATCGGTCCGTCCTTCGCGGACCGGCCCGGCGGCTACACCCGGATCACGAAGCTCGGCCCGCGCAAGGGCGACAACGCCCCGATGGCGGTGATCGAGCTGGTGACCGAGTCCTACACGCCGTCCGCGCCCAAGGCGACGAAGGCGGCTCCTACCAAGGCGGAGCCCGTCACGACTGCCGGGCCGGTCGAGACCGACCCGGTCGAGACGACAGCCGATGATGCTGATGTCGCGGTGTTCACAGAGACCGACGGCTCCTCGGAGCTCGCGGCCGAGACCGAGGGTGGTACGGGGGGCAAGTACCCCGGCTCCTCGGTCCCACTGGAGGACGCCGACCAGGCGCCCGAAGGCTTCCCGATCAAGGGCAACGAGGACTCGATGAAGTACCACACCCCCGACGGCCAGTGGTTCGCTTCGACGGTCGCCGAGGTCTGGTTCGACACCGAGGAGTCCGCCGTGGCGGCCGGCTTCACCAAGGCCGGCGAGTAGCGCCTGCACCGACACCGAGAGGCCCGTCACCCCTGTGGGTGGCGGGCCTTTCGCACGGTCACCGGAGTCTCGGGCCCACGCGGGATGGCAGGATGCGTGGGTGCGCGTACGGATTGACCTGGCCTACGACGGGGGCGGCTTCCACGGCTGGGCCAAGCAGCCGGGCCTGCGCACCGTGCAGGGCGAGCTGGAGCGGGCGCTCGACATCGTGCTCAGGACCGAGGGTTCGTCGCTGACGGTCGCCGGCCGCACGGACTCGGGCGTGCACGCGCGTGGCCAGGTGGCGCACGTCGACGTCGCCGAGGACCGGCTCGCTGCCATGGTGGGGCGCGGTGACGCGGCTCCGGTCGACGCGCTGCTACGCCGGTTGAACGGACTGGTCGACCCCGACGTACGACTACGGCGGGTATGCCTCGCACCCGAGGGGTTCGACGCCAGGTTCTCGGCGTCGTGGCGGCGCTACGCCTACCGGATCGCCGACCGGCTCGAGTGTGTGGACCCACTCGAACGCGGGCACGTGCTGGCCTGGCCGCGGTCCCTCGACGAGGACCGGATGAACCAGGCGGTGGCCGAACTGCTCGGCCTGAACGACTTCTCGGCGTTCTGCCGCAGACGGGCGGGTGCCACCACGATCCGCACCCTGATCGAGCTGGTCTGGACGCGCGGCCCGGGCGGGCTGCTCACCGCCACCGTGCGTGCTGACGCGTTCTGCCACAGCATGGTGCGGGCGCTGGTCGGCTGCCTGCTCGAGGTCGGCGAGGGGCGCCGGGAGCCGGCCTGGGCCGCCGAGGTGCTCTGCGGGCGAGAGCGGCACCCCGCGGTGCGGGTGGCTCGGCCGCACGGGCTGACCCTCGAGGAGGTCCACTACCCGCCCGATGACGAGCTGGCCGCCCAGGCACGGCGGACCCGGGTGGTGCGCACCCTTGGCTGAGCACTACTTCTCAGCAGACCCGTCGGTCCCGTTCGAGCGGGCTCCGGTCCGCGCCACGGTCTGGGGACACGAGCTGACGCTGGACAGCGGTTCCGGCGTCTTCGCGCGCGGGCGGGTCGACATCGGCACCTCGGTGCTGCTGCGCGAGACCACGCCACCGGGGGCGGGTCGCTACCTCGACCTGGGGTGCGGGTACGGCGTCATCGGCCTGGCCATCGCCGTCGCCCAGCCCGGTGCGGTGGTGGCCGCCGTGGACGTGAACCAGCGCGCGGTGCTGCTGGCCAACCAGAACGCGGCAACGCTGGGCGTCACCGACCGGTTCACCGCGACGACGCCGGACCACGTCTCGCCCGCGTCGTACGACGAGATCTGGTCGAACCCGCCGATCCGGATCGGCAAGCAGGCGCTGCACGAGCTGCTGCTGGCCTGGTTGCCGACCCTGGCCGACGGTGGCCGGGCGTTGCTGGTGGTCGGCAAGAATCTCGGCGCCGACTCGCTGGCCGGCTGGCTGGGTGAGCAGGCCTACCCGACCACCCGGCTGGCCAGCGCCAAGGGGTTCCGGGTGCTGGAGACGCGCCGTGCGATGCCACGATGAGGCCATGACCTACACGCCCGCCGAGGACCGCTACGACCACATGGACTACCGCTTCACGGGGAGGAGTGGTCTGAAGCTGCCCGCGTTGTCGCTCGGGCTGTGGCAGAACTTCGGCGACGACCGGCCCGAGGAGACGCAGCGGTCGATCCTGCGTCGGGCGTTCGACCGCGGCGTGACCCACTTCGACCTGGCCAACAACTACGGGCCGCCGTACGGCCGCGCGGAGGAGAACTTCGGACACTACCTGCGCGAGGACTTCGCGGGGCTGCGCGACGAGCTGGTGATCTCCACCAAGGCCGGCTGGGACATGTGGCCGGGACCGTACGGCCAGGGCGGCGGGTCAAGGAAGTACGTGCTGGCCTCGCTTGACCAGTCCCTGGGCAGGCTCGGGCTCGACTACGTCGACATCTTCTACAGCCACCGGTTCGACCCGGAGACGCCGGTGGAGGAGACGATGATGGCGCTGGACCACGCCGTACGACAGGGCAAGGCGGTGTACGCCGGCATCTCGTCGTACTCCGCGGCCAGGACCCGTGAGGCAGCCTCGATCGCCCGTGAGCTCGGCACACCGCTGCTGATCCACCAGCCGTCGTACTCGATGCTGAACCGCTGGGTCGAGAAGGACCTGCTCGACGAGGTAGAAGCCCAGGGGATGGGGTGCATCGTGTTCACGGCGTTGGCCCAGGGACTGCTCACGGACCGCTACCTCGATGGTGTTCCGGCGGACTCCCGGGCGGCGCGCAGCGACAGCACGCTCCCGCAGGACCACCTCGAGGCGACGCTCGGACACGTCCGGGCGCTCAACGAGATCGCGAAGGAGCGGGGGCAGAAGCTGGCCCAGCTGGCGCTCCAGTGGGTGCTGCGCGACAAGCGGGTGACCTCCGCGGTGATCGGGGCCTCGTCGGTCGAGCAGCTGGACACCAACCTCGACGCGCTGGACGGGCCGCCGATCACCGACGAGGAGCTGGCCCGGATCGACGCCGACGCGGTGGAGGGCGGGGTCAACCTCTGGGCCGAGCAGACCGAGGACTGAGCGGCAGCTTGGTCAGACAGCGGGACGGATCGGTCCGTTGCCCGGCTCGACCGCCTCGAGCACCTCGACCTCGTCACCGACCGAGATCTCGACACCGGTTGTGTCGGGGACCAGGTTCATCGCGAACCAGGTCTGCGCGTCCCACCGGCGGATCCGGGCCAGGGACGCGATCGGCTCCTTGCCACGGGCGGCGGTGTTCGGGTCGAGCGTGGTGATCACGCAGCGGGCGCAGCCCTTGACCAGCCGGAGCTCCGCGGCGCCGATGCGAAGCCGCCGCCAGTCGTCCTCTGCCCAGGCCGGGGCACCGGCGACTACCAGACTGGGCCGGAAGCGTGCCATCGGCAACGGACCCTGGTCGGCCAGCCTGCCCCGTGCGATCTCGGCGTTGAGCGCGGCCAGGGACTCCTCTGTGGCCAGCAGCAGCGGGTAGCCATCGGCGAAGGACACCCGGTCGCCCGGGTCCCCGAACCCGGGGTCCGTCGGCCGGCAGGTCGGGTCGGTGAGATACACCAGCCGCGCCGGACGCGCCATTGCCTTGCTGAGCCAGGCGTCTGCCTCGGGGCCCGCCGGGGCGGCATCGAGGCGGGAGTCCCAGATCCCGACCGGCACCAGGCTGTGCGCATCGGGCACCGGAACGTCGAGCGGGGCCAGGTCGGGGGCCGTGAGGAGCAGGCCGTGGTCGGTGACCTCCGGTCGGATCAGGAGCATCCGGTTGGTCTCCCGCGCGGTGATCACGTCGCCGTCCTCGTCCACGACCATCCAGCGTCGGTCACCGGCCAGCCCCCAGGGCTCGACCGTCGCGCTGGTCATCGCCTCACCACGGCAGGACTTGAGCGGGAACCGGTTGATGCCGGTGAGGGTGAGGGCCACTCCGCGATGCTACCGAGAGAATCGAGATGCGCCGGTCCGCGTCGTACGACGACAATGCGGGCATGGGTCACGTGGACGTCGCCGGGGTGCGCTTCGAGCTGCCCGACGGCCGGGTGCTGCTCGACGACGTGTCCTTCCGCGTCGGCGAAGGTGCCAAGGTGGCCCTGGTCGGCGCCAACGGGGCCGGTAAGACCACCTTGCTGCGCATCGTCACGGGAGACCTGGCTGCGCACGCCGGTGCCGTCACCCGCAGCGGCGGCCTCGGGGTGATGCGCCAGATGGTGGCGACGGGAGGCGTCACGACCGTGGCCGACCTGCTGCTCTCTGTCGCCCCGCCACGGGTCCGCATCGCGGCGGCCGAGGTGGACCGCTGCGAGCGGTTGCTGATGGACTCCGACGACGAGAAGACCCAGCTGCGCTACGCCTCGGCGCTTTCCGAGTTCGCCGACGCCGGCGGCTATGACATCGAGGTTGCCTGGGACGTCTGCTGCACCTCGGGTCTCGGCGTCGGCTACGACCGGGCCAAGTACCGCGAGCTGACCACCCTCTCCGGTGGCGAGCAGAAGCGGTTGGTCCTGGAGTACCTGCTGGCCGGTCCCGACGAGGTGCTGCTGCTCGACGAGC
Organism: Propionibacteriales bacterium; assembly: GCA_038233595.1. Lineage (GTDB taxonomy): Bacteria > Actinomycetota > Actinomycetes > Propionibacteriales > Nocardioidaceae > Marmoricola. Next base: position 17,773 of record JBBSVL010000004.1, read on the forward strand.
CGGACAACTTCCTCGACGTGCCGGGCAAGCTCTGGCTCGAAGCGCGGATCAACGCCTCGCCGAAGACCATCCTGATGGTCAGCCACGACCGCGAGCTGCTGAACAACACCGCGACCCGAATCGTCACCGTCGAGCTCGGCGCCGCTGGCAACACGGTGTGGACGCACCCGGGTGGCTTCGCGTCCTACCACGAGGCGCGACGCAAGCGGTTCGAGCGCTTCGAGGAGCTGGCACGGCGCTGGGACGAGGAGCACGCCAAGCTCAAGGCGCTGGTGCTGCGTTACAAGATCAAGGCGGAGTACAACGACGGCCTGGCCGCGCAGTACAAGGCCGCGCAGACCCGGCTACGCAAGTTCGAGGAGGCCGGCCCGCCGCAGGCCATCCCGCGCGAGCAGAACGTCACGATGCGGCTCACCGGCGGGCGAACCGGCAAGCGCGCGGTGGTCTGCGAGTCCCTGGGGCTGCTCGGCCTGATGCAGCCGTTCGACCTCGAGATCTGGTACGGCGAACGGGTGGCCGTGCTCGGCTCGAACGGGTCGGGCAAGTCGCACTTCCTGCGGCTGCTCGCGGCCGGGGGCAGCGACCCGGACGTAGAGCACCGGCCGGTGGGTGAGACGGCGGTCGAAGCGGTCCGGCACACCGGCAAGGCCAAGCTGGGTGCGCGGGTGCGCCCGGGCTGGTTCGTGCAGACGCATGCGCACCCCGAGCTGCTCGGCCGCACCCTACTGGAGGTGCTCCACCGGGGAGACGACCACCGTCACGGGATGGCGCGCGAGGCCGCCTCACGGGTGCTGGACCGCTACGAGCTCGCGCACGCCGCGGAGCAGCGGTTCGAGACCCTCTCGGGCGGTCAGCAGGCGCGCTTCCAGATCCTGCTCCTGGAGCTGTCCGGAGCCACCCTGCTGCTGCTCGACGAGCCCACCGACAACCTCGACGTGGAGTCGGCCGACGCACTCGAGGAGGGACTGGCGTCTTTCGAGGGCACGGTGGTCGCGGTGACGCACGACCGCTGGTTCGCCCGTGGTTTCGACCGCTACCTCGTGTACGGCGCGGACGGCTCGGTCTTCGAGTCCGACGAACCGGTCTGGGAGGAGGGCCGGGTCAGCCGGACCCGCTGAACGTTCATGAGGGTGAGGCTCACGCCAGCTCGAGTCGTACGGCGTGCTCGGGAGTCAGCGGCTCGGCCTCCACCCCGGAGTCCGACATGGCTTGCCGGAACCTGGCCGGCGGGGTCACGAAGAGCAGCCGGTGGTTGGCGGGTTTGAGCTGTCGCAGCGTCATCGGCCAGAAGGTCCCATAGTGCACCGCCAACGCCCAGCGCGCGCCGACCGCCGCGACCGCTGCCGCCGCCTGCTCCGGGTCGAGATGCTCGTCGCCGAGCGTGGTACCCCAGCCACCGATCGGCACGGCAGCCAGGTCCACCGGACCCACGTGGGCGAAGTCGGCACGGCTGCCGGTGTCGCCCGGGTACCAACAGCTCGTGGTGCCGTCGGTGAAGCGGAAGCCGAGTGCGGGGGCCGCGGACTTCTCGTAGTGGCTGCGGCAACCGTCGTGCTGGGCCGCGAGCACCTCGAGGTGCAGCCCGGCAAGATCGAGGGAGTCCCCGGGTTCGACCTCCACCAGCTGGCGGCCCAGGCCCTTGAAGATCGAGCCGGTGCCTCTGGGCACCACCACCGGGACTGCGGGGTCGAAGCGGCGAAGCGAGGGCAGGTGCAGGTGGTCGCGGTGCAGGTGGGAGATCAGTACGACGTCGGCGTGCGCGGCCTCGGGCGGCGGCACGGGCGAGGGCCGACGCAGGTGGAACAGCCGGCGGGTGAGCAACGGGTCGGTCGCCACCCGGATGCCGCCCAGCTCGACCGACATCGAGGAGTGACCCCACCACGTCACAGCCAGCCGACTCACCGGGCCAACATACTGTTTCGCGGCACGCCGACTGTGCCGTGATGGGGTGGGCGCATGGACCTCACGTCGTACGGTCTGGTGATCTTCGACTGCGACGGCGTCCTGGTCGACTCCGAGCGGCTCACCGTCGAGGTCGAGGCGCGGATGCTCACGGAGCTGGGCTGGGTGATGACGCCGGCCGACGTCGTGTCCCGGTTCATGGGACGCAGCCTGGCCTCGGAGGTCGCCGAGGTCACCGAATGGCTCGGGCCCCAGGCGGCCCGCGAGTTCGAGCGTCGTCTGGTCCCCGAGCTGGACCGGGTGTTCGCCGCGGAGCTGGTGCCGGTCGACGGGGTGCCTGAGCTGCTGGTGGTTCTCGCCGAGCGGGGCACCCCCACCTGCGTCGCCTCCAGCGGCACACCCGACGGGATCCGGACCAAGCTCGACCTGACCGGTCTGCGCGGGCACTTCGGGGACCGGATCTCCTCGGCGGTCGAGGTCGAGCACGGCAAGCCCGCTCCGGACCTGTTCCGGCTCGCGGCTCTGCGGATGGGTGTGCCACCTGAGCATTGCGCGGTGATCGAGGACAGCGTCCATGGGGTGCGAGCGGCCGTTGCCGCGGGGATGGCGGCGTACGGCTTCGCGGGTGGCCTCGCCGACGAGCCAGACCTGGCTGCCGCGGGCGCCGTCACGTTTGAGCGGATGGCAGACCTGTGGGCCGCGTCATGAGGGTTTTCCCCCACCCCACCCCCGACCCTGTGCCACAGTCGACCTCACCACCGAGGAGGTGACCGATGACCCAGACCGGGACCGCTGTCGTCGCGACAGATCTGCCCGACCCGACCTTCCTCGACGACAGGCTGGCCCACTGGGCTGTGGCCAACCCCGACGGTGAAGCCGTGAGCTACCTCGGCCGCACCTTCACCTGGGCGCAGTGGGACGAGCGGGTACGACGCCTCGCAGGCGCCCTGCACGGGCTGGGTGTCGGTCGCGGTGACGTGGTCTCCTTCCTGGACAAGAACCATCCCGCCTGCGTCGAACTGACCCTCGCGGCCTCGACCCTGGGGGCCGCCAACGCGATCATCAACTTCCGGCTGGCGGGCGACGAGGTGGACTACGCAGTCAACGACGCAGGAGCGAAGGTGCTGCTGGTCGGCACCGAGCTGATGCCGCTGGTCGAGCGGATCCGCGACCGGCTGACCACCGTCGAGCACGTGGTCGAGGTGACTGCGGACGGCGCCGAGGGGGACGCCTACGAGGCCCTGCTCGCTGCGGCCGAGCCGACCGGCCGCAGCCCCGAGGTCGACCCGGAGGACGTCTGCCTGGTGATGTACTCCTCCGGCACGACCGGCCGACCCAAGGGCGTGATGCTGCGGCACCGCAACCTGGTCAGGCACACGATCAACGCGCACGAGGGCTGGGCCTTCGACGAGGGCGACAAGAACCTGGTCGCGATGCCGCTGTTCCACGTGGGTGGCTCGTCGTACGTCCTGTTCGGGATCCACGACGGCGTCCCCAGCGTGATGACCCGCGACCCGGACGGAGCATCCCTTGCCGGTGCGATCATGCAGGGTGCCAACCGCACCTTCCTGGTGCCTGCGGTGCTCGCCCAGGTGCTTCAGTCCGGGCCGGACGCGATCAAGCTCTTCGGTGCTCTGAAGACGTACACGTACGGCGCTGCGCCGATGCCGCTGCCACTGCTGCGTTCCGCGATGGAGGCCTGGCCGGAGACCGACTTCATCCAGGTCTACGGACTCACCGAGGTGTGCGGTGTGATCACCCACCTGATGCCCGAGGCGCACCGCGACCCCGCGCATCCCGAGCGTCTGGTCTCGGCCGGGCAGGTGATCCCCGAGGTCGAAGTACGTGTCGTCGACCCGGGCACCCTCGAGGAGCTGCCGACCAACGAGCACGGCGAGCTGTGGTTCCGCACGCCGCAGCTGATGAAGGGCTTCTGGAACAAGCCGGACGAGACGTCCGAGGTGGTCACCGAGGACGGCTGGTTCCGCACCGGCGACATGGGCCGCGTCGACGCCGACGGCTTCGTGTTCGTCGAGGACCGGCTCAAGGACATGATCATCTCCGGCGGGGAGAACATCTACTCGCCCGAGATCGAGCGGGTCCTCGCCGAGCACCCGGCGGTGATGGAGGTGGCGGTCATCGGGGTGCCGCACGACCGTTGGGGCGAGACGGTCAAGGCCGTGGTCAGCCTGAACCCCGGGAGCGCGGCAACCGAGCAGGAGCTGGTCGACTACTGCCTCGAGCGGCTGGCGAAGTTCAAGTGCCCGACATCGGTCGACATCCTCGAGGCGCTGCCGCGCAACCCGACCGGGAAGATCCTCAAACGCGACCTGCGCAAGCCCTACTGGGACGGGCGGGGCAGACAGACCGTCTAGTACCGCACCTGCCCCGACCTGACGACCGGGGCCCGTTCGGGCACCATGGAACCATGGGTCGAGAGCATGCAGTGAACGGACCTCCTCGGGTGATGGCCGGTGTCATCGGCCTCGCTCTCCTGTGCCTGATCGGACTGGTGTTCGTGGGGCTGATCGGACTGGGCTGGGGTGTCGTCCTCTTCGTCGCGGCTCTGGCTGCCGCCCTCGGAGCGTTGTGCGGGCTGACGCTGCGGGACACGCGCGAACGCGGTGTCTCCGTGGCGCACTCGCTGGGTGCCGCCGCCCGGGCACTGCTGGTCGCCCTCTGGTACTGACACCTCGTCAGCACTGCGGCTAGAGTCTCGGCATGACTTCTCGTCAGCCCTAGGCCGGGCGCTCCGCGCGGACTCCGCTCCGCGCGTCGACTGCCCACAGCCACCCGGTCGCTCTCACGCGACCGTCCACCGAGGAGCATCACCTTGTCCCGCACGCCCCGTGCCGGGAGCTACCGCGCCGTCCTCGCCCTGCCGCATGCCGCACCCACGTTCGGTGCGGCACTCGTCGGGCGACTGGCGTACGGCCTGCTCCCGCTCTCCGTCCTTTTCACCGTCCAGCAGGCCACCGGATCCTTCGCGGTGGCCGGCGCAGTCGTAGCAGTGTTCGGCCTGACCTCGATCGTCCTGCCGGTGAAGTCCCGGCTGGTCGACCGCTTCGGCCAGGCCCGCACGCTGACACCACTCGCCGCCCTGTGTGCCGGCGCGCTGTCCCTACTTGCGATCTTCGGGATCGTCGGCCAGGTGACGACAGCGGCGGCCGTGGCTCTCGGTCTCGTCGCCGGACTGGCGGCCCCGCCCCTGGGCCCGGCGATGCGTTCCACGTGGCGAAGCACCACGCGGGGCACGACCCTCAAGGAGACCGCCTACAGCCTGGACTCGGTCTGCGAGGAGTCGCTCTACCTCGTCGGCCCGATGCTGGTCGGGGCAGTGCTGAGTGTCGGTTCGGGGGCTGCGGCACTGCTGGCCACCGCCGCACTGATGCTGGTGGGGACGGTCGGGATGGTTCTGCGGGCCCCGGCGCGAGTTGCACGGGGCGACGGCTCCGCGCCACCCCTCCGTTTCGACCTCGGTCCACTGCGCTCACCGGGCTTCGCACCAGTGGTGGCGGTGATCCTGGTCACGGCGACCGGGATCAGCCTCGGCTTCACCGCGATCGCGGCCCGGGCGCAGGGCACGGGTCATCCCGCGGCAGCCGGCTGGATCGAAGCGGCGGTGGCCGCCGGCAGCGTGATGGGCGGGCTGCTCTGGGGCTGCCGACGACACACACGTGGTCGGTCGGCCCACCTCGCCGCGCTGGTCGCCGTGCTGGCGACGGGCATCGCGCTCGCCGGACTTGCGCAGGACCTGGTGCTGCTGGGTGCCGTCATGGGAGTCGCCGGGGTGGCGATCGCACCCCTCTTCGTGGTGTCGTACGTCGCCTCCGATGCCTTGGCCCCCGAGCATCAGCACATCGAGGCGAGCACCTGGGTCAACACGGCGAACAACATCGGTGGTGCCGCCGGGGCTGCGGGAGCAGGACTGCTCGTCGACCGGATCAGCGTGGGCTCGGCGTTCGGTGCCGGCGGCCTGCTGCTGGCGCTGACATCATGCCTGGTCTGGCTGAACCGTGCCCGGATCGACCGAGCGACCTAGTCTTCGGACTGTGAAGAAGCCGATGCGGAACTTCGACTGGAACGTCCGCAACTGTGGTTGGGGTGGTCATGTCACCTACCGCCCGGACGAGGACGCGCTGGCCGAGCGGCTGTCGACCGAGACCGCGGCGGGGGAGGCCTGGCGATGCCTCCGCTGCGGAGACTTCGTCCTCGGCGAACCGCATGGGAGCGGCCCTGCCGACCAGGCGCCACTGGTGCTTCGTGGCAAGGCGCTGCGAGACGCCTTCATCCTCCGGCTGCTAGCCGTCGAGCGCTTCGTCCGCGGGTTGCTGCTGCTCGCGCTGGCGTACGGCGTCTACAAGTTCAACGGGTCACGCAACTCCCTGCAGCAGGTCTTCGAAAGCTACCTGCCGCTCCTCAAGCCGGTGGCGGACAAGCTCGGTGTCGACCTCCAGTCCGCCGGCCCCGTCAGGCTGATCGACGAGGCGCTGCGAGCCCAGCACTCAACCCTGCTGCTTGTCGCCGCCGGCGTCCTGGCGTACGGCGTACTGGAGCTCGTCGAGGGCATCGGGCTGTGGCTGATCCGGCGCTGGGGCGAGTACGTCGCCGTGGTCGGCACCGCGATCTTCATCCCGCTGGAGATCTACGAGCTCGTCGAGAAGGTCACCTGGCTACGTGTCGTGGCCTTCGCGGTGAACATCTTCGCGGTCGTCTACCTCGTGTGGACCAAGCGACTGTTCACGTTGCGTGGCGGCTTCGAGGCGTTCGAGGCCGAGCGCCAGAGCGCCTCACTGCTGGAGGTCGAGGGCGCGGCGCCCGGTGGAGCGCCGAACGGGGCCGACCAACTGGCGCAAGCAACGTCGTAGTCGGCTCACTTCCAGCGTTCGGCGGCGGGAACGAACTCCAGCTGCCGGTCCCCGGTGTAGATCTGCTTGGGCCGGGCGATCTTCTGCTCCTTGTCCTGCACAAGCTCCAGCCACTGGGCCAGCCAGCCGGGGGTGCGGCCGATCGCGAAAAGCACGGTGAACATCTCCGGCGGGAACTGGAAGGCCTCGTAGATCAGCCCGGAGTAGAAGTCCACGTTGGGGTAGAGCTTGCGGGAGACGAAGTAGTCGTCCTCCAGCGCGATCTTCTCCAGCTCCTGGGCGATCTCGAGGAGCGGGTTGACCCCGGTGACGTCGAAGACGTCGTCGCAGGCCTTCTTGATGATCTTGGCCCGCGGGTCGTAGTTCTTGTAGACCCGGTGCCCGAAGCCCATCAGCTTCTCGTTGCCGTCCTTCACGCCCTTGATGAAGTCGGGGATGTTCTCCTTGCCGCCGATCCGGCGCAGCATCTTCAGCACCGCCTCGTTGGCACCGCCGTGCAGCGGACCGTAGAGCGCACCGACACCGGCCGCGACCGCGGAGTAGGGGTCGACCTGCGAGGAGCCGACGGAGCGTACGGCGTTGGTCGAGCAGTTCTGCTCGTGGTCGGCGTGCAGGACGAAGAGCACGTCGAGGGCCTTGGCCAGCCTGGGGTCCGGTGCGTAGGTCTGCTCGCTCATCTTGAACAGCATCGAGAGGAAGTTCTCGGTGTAGCTCAGCTCGTTGTCGGGGTAGATGTAGGGCTTCCCCTGTGCCTGTCGGAACGCCCAAGCACCCAAGGTCGGCATCTTCGCGATCATCCGCACGACCTGCATCCGGCGTACGTCGGGATCGGAGATGTTCGCGGACTCGGGATAGAACGTCGACATTGCTGCGACGGACGCCTCGAGCATCCCCATCGGGTGCGCGTCGTACCGGAAACCCTGCATGAAGGTGCGGATGTTCTCGTGCACGAACGTGTGGTAAGTGATGTCGTGCTCCCACTGCTCGTGCTCGGCCTTGGTGGGCAGAGCGCCGTGGATCAGCAGGTAGGCGACCTCGAGGAACGAGGACTTCTCCGCCAGCTGTTCGATCGGGTAGCCGCGGTACTCCAGGATCCCCTTGTCGCCGTCGATGAAGGTGACCGCGCTGCGGCACGAGGCGGTGTTGGTGAAGCCGGGGTCGTACGTCGCGAGACCTGGACCGTCCTCGCCGACCTTGATCTGGCCGAGGTCGCCGGCGCGGATCGTGCCGTCGGTGATCGCAAGGTCGTACTCCTGGCCGGTACGGTTGTCGCGGATGGTCAGGCTGTCCCCGGTGCCGCTCTTGCCGGTCTGGCCTGCGGTCGTCTCGGAGGTCTTGTCGTCGCTCACGTGGGCTCCTTCGCGGATGTCAACCAGCCTCCA
>JBBSVL010000005.1:0-23105 GCA_038233595.1 Propionibacteriales bacterium
GGTCAGCTCGACCAGGCCCGGAAGATCATCGGGGCGGCGGTCGGGACGCTGCACCCCTACGTGACCTCGGGCGTGCCTGTGGTCGGCCTCGAGCCGAGCTGCCTGGCCACGCTGCGCTCGGATGCCGTGGAGCTGCTCGACGACCCCCGCGCCGGTGAGGTCGCCCGCGGGATGCACTCGCTGGCGGAGTTCCTGGGCACCCTCGAGGACCAGAGCTGGCTGCCGGACCTGTCCGGGGTGCAGATCGTCGCCCAGCCGCACTGTCACCAGGCCTCGGTCATCGGCTGGGACGCCGACCTGGCCCTGCTCGAACGCACCGGCGCCTGCGTCACCCGGGTCGGTGGCTGTTGTGGCCTGGCCGGCAACTTCGGGGTGGAACTGGGCCACTACGAGGTGTCCGTGGCGATCGCCGAACACACCCTGCTGCCCGCCGTACGTTCGGCGGGCAAGGACGCCGTCGTGCTGGCCGACGGGTTCTCCTGTCGCACCCAGCTCGACGACCTCGCCGGCGTCCGCGCCCTGCACCTGGTCGAGCTGCTGGCCGGTGGTCAGGCTGGTGCCGGGCCGTTTTGACCCTTGGTCGGGCACCCGGTAATCTCTCTGGTTGTGCCTGTCCCAGGGCAGTCGTGTGCCCGGAATCTCGGGCATCCGCTCGCTCACCGCACCCCAGCGTTGTCCGGTCGTGTGCGGCAGGGCACAACCACAGATCTACGCCTCATCATCGTGCCCGGCAAAGCGTCGGACACTGAGAGTGAAACAGAAAGGGAACCACCACGGTGCCCACGATCAACCAGCTGGTCCGCAAGGGCCGCCAGGACAAGGTGTCGAAGAACAAGACACCTGCCCTGAAGGGTTCGCCCCAGCGACGCGGTGTCTGCACCCGCGTCTACACCACTACTCCGAAGAAGCCGAACTCCGCCCTGCGCAAGGTCGCCCGCGTGCGCCTGTCCAGCGGCGTCGAGGTCACGGCCTACATCCCGGGTGTCGGCCACAACCTGCAGGAGCACTCGATCGTGCTGGTGCGTGGTGGCCGGGTGAAGGACCTTCCCGGTGTCCGCTACAAGATCATCCGCGGTTCGCTCGACACCCAGGGTGTCAAGAACCGCAAGCAGGCCCGGAGCCGCTACGGCGCCAAGAAGGAGAAGAGCTAATGCCCCGCAAGGGCCCGGCCCCCAAGCGGCCGATCGACGTCGACCCGGTCTACGGCTCCCAGCTGGTCTCCCAGCTGGTCAGCAAGGTCCTGATGGACGGCAAGAAGCAGGTCGCCCAGCGCATCGTCTACACCGCGCTCGAAGGCTGCCGCACCAAGACCGACACCGACCCGGTGCTCACCCTCAAGCGGGCGCTCGACAACGTCAAGCCGGCTCTGGAGGTCAAGAGCCGTCGTGTCGGTGGTGCGACCTACCAGGTGCCGATCGAGGTCAAGGGCAACCGGGGCACCACCCTGGCGCTGCGCTGGCTGGTCGGGTACGCCCAGGCCCGTCGCGAGAAGACCATGTCGGACCGACTGATGAACGAGATCCTCGATGCGTCCAACGGCCTCGGTGCCGCGGTGAAGAAGCGTGAGGACACCCACAAGATGGCCGAGTCCAACAAGGCCTTCGCGCACTACCGCTGGTGATCCCAGAAATGTGAGCAGAGCGCAGGCCGAGCCCGTACGCCGTACGGAATGGAGCCTGTCCGTCGCCTGTTTCACAGGTAGCCCAAGCACAGTCCAAGACTTCCGAGGAGATTCGAGCCAACCGTGGCCGTCGACATCACCACCGACCTGAACAAGGTCCGCAACATCGGCATCATGGCGCACATCGATGCCGGTAAGACCACCACCACCGAGCGCATCCTCTTCTACACCGGCATCACCTACAAGATCGGTGAGGTCCACGAGGGCGCTGCCACGATGGACTGGATGGAGCAGGAGCAGGAGCGCGGCATCACGATCACGTCTGCCGCGACGACCTGCTGGTGGAAGGACCACCAGATCAACATCATCGACACCCCTGGGCACGTGGACTTCACCGCCGAGGTGGAGCGGTCGCTCCGCGTCCTCGACGGCGCCGTCGCCGTCTTCGACGGGGTCGCCGGCGTGGAGCCGCAGACCATGACGGTCTGGCGCCAGGCCAACAAGTACTCCGTCCCACGGATGTGCTTCGTGAACAAGCTCGACCGCACCGGCGCCGACTTCTGGCGCTGCGTGGACATGATGGTCGAACGGCTGAACTCCACCCCGCTGGTCATGCAGCTCCCGATCGGCGCCGAGGGTGGCTTCATCGGAGTCGTCGACCTGGTCGGCATGCGTGCGCTCACCTGGCGTGGCGAGACCACGATCGGCGATGACTACGAGGTCGAGGAGATCCCCGCTGAGCTGGCCGAGCAGGCCGCCGAGTACCGCGAGAAGCTCCTCGAGACCCTGTCCGAGGCCGACGACGAGATCATGCAGAAGTACCTCGACGAGGAGGAGTTCTCGGTCGCGGAGCTCGAGGCCGGCATCCGCCGCGCCACCCTGGCCGACAAGATCAACCCGGTCCTGTGCGGCACGGCGTTCAAGAACAAGGGCGTCCAGCCCCTGCTCGACGCGGTTGTGAAGTACCTGCCCTCACCGCTCGACATCGACGGCATCCAGGGACACGCAGCGAACAACGAGGACGAGGTCATCGTCCGCCAGCCCTCCGAGGACGAGCCGTTCTCCGGGCTTGCCTACAAGGTCGCCACCGACCCGCACCTCGGCAAGCTGATCTACATCCGCGTGTACTCCGGCAAGCTCACCGCCGGCTCGACCGTGCTCAACTCGGTCAACGGCCGCAAGGAGCGAATCGGCAAGGTCTACCAGATGCACGCCAACAAGCGTGAGGAGATCGCGTCGGTCGGTGCCGGCCAGATCGTTGCGGTGATGGGGCTCAAGGAGACCAAGACCGGTCACACGCTGTGCGAGATCCAGCACCCCGTCGTACTCGAGTCGATGTCTTTCCCGGCCCCGGTGATCGAGGTCGCGATCGAGCCGAAGACCAAGAGCGACCAGGAGAAGCTCGGCACCGCGATCCAGCGGCTCTCCGACGAGGACCCCACCTTCACCGTGAAGGCGGACGCCGAGACCGGCCAGACCATCATCGCCGGCATGGGCGAGCTGCACCTGGAGATCCTGGTCGACCGGATGAAGCGCGAGTTCCGCGTCGAGGCCACCGTCGGCAAGCCGCAGGTGGCCTACCGCGAGACCGTCCGCCGCAAGGTGGAGAAACACGGCTACACCCACAAGAAGCAGACCGGTGGGTCCGGCCAGTTCGCGAAGGTGCTGGTCTCCCTGGAGCCCAACATCGACCCCGAGACCGGTCATGGTGCCGGCTACGAGTTCGTGAACAACGTGTCTGGTGGCCGCATCCCGCGCGAGTACATCCCCTCGGTCGACCAGGGTGGCCAGGAGGCCATGGAGTTCGGCGTGCTCGCCGGCTACCCGATGGTCGACGTCAAGTTCAGCCTCGAGGACGGCGCCTACCACGACGTCGACTCCTCGGAGCTGGCGTTCAAGATCGCCGGCAACCAGGCCTTCAAGGAGGCCGCACGAATGGCAAAGCCGGTGTTGTTGGAGCCGATGTTCGCCGTCGAGGTCGTGACCCCGGAAACCTTCCTGGGTGACGTCATCGGGGACATCAACTCCCGACGCGGTCAGGTGCAGAACATGTCCGAGCGCTCCGGCGACCGGGTCGTGGATGCACTGGTGCCGCTCTCAGAGATGTTCGGGTACGTTGGCGACCTGAGGTCCAAGACCTCCGGGCAGGCGTCGTACTCGATGGAGTTCGACTCGTACGCCGAGGTTCCGCAGAACGTCGCCGACGAGATCATCAAGAAGGTCCGCGGTGAGTAGTATCTGCGCGCGGAACACATCACGGCAATCAACGAGTCAAGCAAATACAACAGGAGGAGCCCCCCGTGGCTAAGGCGAAGTTCGAGCGGACCAAGCCGCACGTCAACATCGGCACGATTGGTCACATCGACCATGGAAAGACGACGTTGACCGCAGCGATCACCAAGGTGCTGCACGACAAGTACCCGACCCTCAACGAGGCTTCGGCGTTCGACCAGATCGACAAGGCACCCGAAGAGCGTCAGCGCGGCATCACCATCTCCATCGCGCACGTCGAGTACCAGACCGAGGCGCGCCACTACGCGCACGTCGACTGCCCTGGTCACGCCGACTACATCAAGAACATGATCACCGGTGCTGCCCAGATGGACGGCGCGATCCTCGTGGTCGCAGCCACCGACGGCCCGATGCCGCAGACCCGTGAGCACGTGCTGCTCGCCCGTCAGGTCGGCGTACCGGCCCTGGTCGTGGCGCTCAACAAGTGCGACATGGTCGACGACGAGGAGCTCATCGAGCTCGTCGAGATGGAGGTGCGCGAGCTCCTCTCCGAGTACGAGTACGACGGCGACAACATCCCCGTCGTCCGCGTCTCCGCCTTCCAGGCGCTCCAGGGTGACGAGAAGTGGGGCGAGTCGATCATGGAGCTGATGACGGCCGTGGACGAGCACATCCCGCAGCCGGTTCGCGAGATCGAGAAGCCGTTCCTGATGCCCGTCGAGGACGTCTTCACGATTACCGGTCGTGGCACCGTCATCACCGGTCGCATCGAGCGGGGCGTGGTCAAGGTCAACGAGACCGTCGACCTGATCGGCATCCGCGACGTCAAGCAGACCACGACGGTCACCGGCATCGAGATGTTCCGCAAGCTGCTCGACACCGGTGAGGCCGGCGAGAACGTCGGGCTGCTGCTTCGCGGCACCAAGCGCGAGGACGTCGAGCGCGGCATGGTCGTGATCAAGCCGGGCACCACCACCCCGCACACCAACTTCGAGGCGAGCGTCTACATCCTCTCGAAGGAGGAGGGTGGCCGGCACACGCCGTTCTTCAACAACTACCGCCCGCAGTTCTACTTCCGGACCACGGACGTGACCGGCGTGGTCACTCTCCCGGAGGGCACCGAGATGGTGATGCCGGGCGACAACACCGAGATGTCGGTGGAGCTGATCCAGCCCATCGCCATGGAGGACGGTCTTCGCTTCGCGATCCGTGAAGGCGGCCGCACCGTCGGCGCCGGACGGGTCACCAAGATCACCAAGTGACAACCGCGGAGGACCCCCAGGCCGACAGGCTTGGGGGTCCTTCCGTTTTCACAGGCCTCGGCGACCCCCTCCGCACGGCCGAGGATGCAAGCAACCGCGACCAAAGAGGGTTGGCCTGAAACCGTGACCAAGGACGCAGCAACGCCCGGCGTCCGCCCGGCGCGCCCGCACGCGAAGTTCACCCCGGACGGCGACCGGGTGCGCGAGGTGCTGTCCTACTCCCGGCGCGGCAGCCGGCTCGGTGCCGGGGCCCAGCGGTCCTGGGACGCCCGCGCCGACGAGTGGGTCATCCCGGATGAGGCCGTCGACGACCCGGGTTTCATCCTGGCCGACTGGTTCGGCCGGTCGGCGCCGCTGGTGGTGGAGATCGGCTCGGGAGCGGGTGAGTCCCTGGCGGCACTCGCAGCCGCGCGTCCGTCGTACGACGTGCTGGCATTCGAGGTCTGGAAGCCCGGGGTGGCCGCGAGCCTGACCCGGCTCGAGGCCGCGGGGGTGTCGAACGTGCGGCTGATCCAGGTCGATGCGGTCTGGTCGATGAAGCACCTGTTTGCACCCGGCTCGGTCACCGAGCTGTGGACCTTCTTCCCCGACCCGTGGCCCAAGCAGCGGCACCACAAGCGGCGTTTGGTGCAGCCGGACTTCGTGCGCGACACGGTGAGCGCGCTGGCCGCCGGCGGACTGTGGCGGCTGGCCACCGACTGGTCGGCGTACGCCGACCAGATGGTCGAGGTGATCGATGCCAGCCCGCTCCTGTCCGGCGGTGTCACGCCACGGTGGGATGAGCGGCCGAGCACGCGTTTCGAGCGGCGCGGCATCGAGGCCGGTCGCCCTGCCGTGGATCTCACCTATCGGCGGACCGGGCGCAGCACTTAGCAGGTTCTTGGGTTGTTCCGGGCGCCCTGTGGACGGGCTGTGCGTTTCAATGGGGGAGTGGCCGCGTCGCGGCCGACGCAGCACGCATGGAGGCCGACATGGAGCTCACCGGGACTCCGCTGTGGTTGTTGCTGGTGGTTCTGGTTCTCGTGTTGCCCGTGGTCACGCTGTTGGCGTGGAACCGGGTCCCGGGGCCTGCGGTGGGACGGACCGTGGCGCGCCTCGGGATGCTGCTGGCTTGTCAGCTTCTTGCCGTGCTGTGCCTGGCGGTCTCGGCCAACGACTACGGGTACTTCTACGGATCCTGGTCGGACCTGTTCACCAACGTGGGTCTGGTAACGGGCGGTTCGTCGCAGTTCCCGGTGACCAACCCGGTGTTGAGTGGCAAGACGGACTCCCCATACGGGCGGTTGGTGGTGCGGCGCCATCCGTACTTCTCCTCTCCGGCGCAGTACCGCGCCCGCGGGAAGCTGGTGGCCGTCAGGATCGGCGGCCCGGTTTCGCATCTGTCCGGCGACGCCTACGTGTATCTGCCCCCGCAGTACTTCCAGGCGCGGTACGCGCACACCAGCTTCCCGGCATCGATGGTGATCACCGGGTACCCGAGCACCAACCGAATGTTGCTCAAGCGACTGCAGATGCACAAGGCGCTGCTGCGCGACATCCAGCAGCACCGCGCCGCCCCGATGGTACTGGTGATGATGCGTCCGGACGTCACCTACCCGCGCGACACCGAGTGCACCGACGTGCCCACCGGCCCCATGGTGGAGACCTACCTGGCCCAGGACATCCCCACCGTGATCGGGCACCACTACCGGGTCAACCCGCGCGGCTGGGGGGCGATCGGCGTCTCCACCGGTGGCTACTGCGCGACGAAGCTCGCGATGACCTACCCGACGACCTTCCACGCGGCCGCGTCCATCTCCGGCTACTACACGACGCTGCACGACCAGACCACGGGTGATCTGTGGGGGCGGGTCGGCCGTACTGCGGAACCTGAACGACCCGACGTGGCGGCTGGCCCACATGCCGGTGCCGCCAGTCTCCCTGCTGCTCACCAGCTCACAGGGGGAGCGCGGCGTGGAGGGCCTGCCGAACATGCAACGGTTCGTGGCCCTGGCCAAGCCGCCGATGAGCGTCTCGACGCTGGTCGAACGCTCCGGGGGGCACAACTTCAACACCTGGAGCAGCGAGATCCCGATGGCCATGTCCTGGCTCTCAGCGCACATCCCGGGCGCATCGTCCGGGACTTCGGTCAAGGCCCAATCACCGTACGGTCGGACGGCGACAGGTGTCAGGATCTTGCCCGCAAGCTCGACCGCGCACCCGCGGCCTTGACCGAGCCTCGGCCTCCACATACTGTCTATCCGCGATCTAGCCCCGGCAGCCCTTCGGCGAGCAGGCGTTTGGCGATCAGGGCATGGCCCTGAGCGTTGGGATGATCGCCGTCGTCGGCAAGCAGCGGTGTGTCGTCGCCGTCCGTGTCGGGTCCCTTGAACGCGTCATAGAGGTCGACGTACGCCGCCTTGGTGCGGGCAGCGACCTGGCGGAGCGCTTGGTTGACCTGCTGGGTGAGCTCGGCTGTCGCGGCCAGGCCGACTCCGGGGAACAGCCGCTGGGCAACCTGTCCGTCCTCGAAGACGTTCCAGTAGCCGGTGATCAGCACAGCAGTCGCGCGGTTGGAGCGCAGTGCGTGCACCCTGGCCACGATCCTGGTCACCTCCGCCGCCATGTGCTCGGTGGTGTCACGCAGACAGCCGCCGGTGCAGGACCCGGAGGTGACGTCGTCGTGGCGGGACCCGAAGTCGTTGGCTCCGATCGTGATCACCACGACGTTGGCAGCGGCAACCGCTCGGTCGGCAGACGACGAGCCGTCGGTCAGCATGGCGAGCAGGCCGGCACTGTCCTGGCCGTTGACGCCGAGGTTCACGGCGGTGCTCGGGACTCCCCGGACCCGGGTCAGGTCCTGTGCGTAGAGCTGCGGGAAGAGCGTGCAGCCACAGTTGTTGCCGGCGGTCACCGAGTCACCGAGTGCCACGATCTTCAAGGGCGCCGGTGGCGCGTTGGTAGCGGATGCCGATGCCGTGGGTGTGGGGGTGGGCGTGCTCGACGATCCCGCCCCCGCGAGCGCGGCCTGGCCGCAGCCGGAGAGCACCAGCAGGGTGCCCACGAGCAGACCCACGAGGTGAGCGCGTCGGACGGGTGGGCGTCGCTGACGACCGACCGCGTCCCGGAGAGACACCATCCCCGACACTCTACGATGCGGGCAAAACGACGCAGCCGCTCAGCGGGACCGTTGCGTCACCATCAGGCCGGCCTGCTCGAGGAGGAGCTCGAGGTGCTGCCGCTCGGTCCCCGGATCGCGGGTCCGGGCCGGGTCGACCGGCACGTCCAGCTCCCGGCAGGCGTCGAGCAGCCGGTCGTCGTACGCCTGGAGCACGGCGCGACGCCTGGTCATCGGGAGCCCCGGCCCGGGGTGGTCCAGCTCGCGGCGGAGCCGGCGCAGGTCGGCAGCGACGGTCTCCAGCGGCGGGTTCGCCGGCGCCGGCAGGGGCAGCTCGCGCACCAGATGCAGCTTCCGGCCGATGCACATGCACGTGGGGGCGACCAGGCCCGAGAAGAGCAGCCAGGCGCAGCCCGCGACGACCGCTGTCGTGGCGGCGACGGACACGAGACCGATCCAGACTGCCTGGTGCTGAGGCACGTGTTCACAGTACGTCGTCCACAGTGCTGGGCCCATTCACACCAGCCGGCGGGCCAGGTCTGGGCACCGGCTACCGGCCGCGGCTGGCCAGCCGGTGACGTAGCTCGGCCTCCCGTTGCAGCCGACGGGCGTCGCGCTCGCGACGCTCTGCCTGCACGGCGGCGAGGAACGCATCGGGAGGCGTGTCGCGTGGAGGCGGCGGCGCGACGTACTGCATCGTCCGCTGCGCGAGGTCGAGCACCAGCGAGTGCCGCGCAGGCGGGCTCAACGTGCCGGCCCGGCCGAGCAGCTGGCGGATGGAGACCGCGAGACCCTCCGGCAGCGGGGCTATGTCGGCGCTGCCCGCCCAGCGGGACAGCTGCGGTGGCATCTGCACCACGGGGAGCAGGGTCAGCCCGATCCGGTCGCGTACGACGTAGGTTCCCGCGACGTAGTCACCAAGGCGCTTGCCCTTCGAGCTGACCAGGGCGCTGACCAGAGCGGGCACGCCCTGCGTGCCCCAGACCTCGACCACCTCGACCAGCGCGCGGATGAACGCGTGGTGGAACGAGATGGGGCCGGCGTCGTCGCGGACGGTGCGGGTGCCGAGGACGTACTTGCCGATGCTCTTGCCGCGGGTGAGGGTCTCCAGCACCGTCGGAAAGACGATCAGCACCACCACGAACGTGAGCACGAAGCCGACCGCAGCCAGGGCTTCGTCCGATGCCACCGTGCCGACCACCAGGAAGCCGACCACCAGCAGCACCCCCTGGATCACCACGTCCAGCAGGCCGGAGAGCACCCGGGTGCCCAGCGACGCGGGTGGCAGCTCGAGCGCGACGGCCTCGCCGGTGACGAGGTCGTCGGCGTCGGTCCCGGAGTAGATGTCGGACATGGTGCCCAGAGCCTAGGCCGTGTGCGGTGTCAGCCGCTCTCCCCGAACTGCTCCACGCGGATCACGTCGGCACGTACGCCCGCCTCGCCGAGCAGCCGGGTGGCGTAGGAGGCGAAACCGACCGAGCCGCAGACATAGGCCCGCTCCGCACCGTCCACCAGCGGGCCCAGCTCGTCGGGGTACGGCGGTGCGGCCACGCGGTCGTCGAGGTTCTCCCGGGTCAGTGCCAGGAACGCGCCGGCCTCGCGCAGCTCTGCGGCGTACGGGAGCTCGGCCCAGGTCCGCGCGACCACGACGACGCGGAGCAGATGCGTCAACCCGAGGCGAGCGGCGAAGCGGACCATCGAGACCAGCGGTACGACGCCGGATCCGCCGGCCAGGCCGACCGCGGGGACCTCGCCGCACCAGGTGAACCAGCCTCCGATGGGGCCGCGCAGCTCGAAGACGTCACCGACCTGCGCCTCGTCGTGCAGGAAGCCCGACACCTCACCGCCGGGCAGGCACTCGACCAGCAGCTCCAGCAGTGGGTCAGCCGGGTCGGAGGCGACGGAGTAGGACCGCTGCGCGGTGTACCCGTCCGGGGCTCGCAGCCGGACCACGTAGTGCTGACCGGGCCAGTGGTCGACGCGGTCCGCGACCTCGAGCCGGAGCCGCACCAGCCGCTCCGAGGGGCGCACCACCTCGACCAGCCGGCCGGTGGTCCAGCCGCCGGCGGGAGCCTGGGTCACGGGTCGCCCTGGTAGCGCTGCTCCAGCCACGGGTCACCCCGGTCGTGGTAGCCGTTCTGCTCCCAGAACCCGGGCCGGTCACGGTCCAGCAGCTCCAGCCGGGTGACCCACTTCGCGGACTTCCAGAAGTACAGGTGCGGCACCAGCAGCCGGACCGGGCCGCCGTGGTCGACAGGAAGCGGTCGCCCGTCGTACTCCCAGACCACCCAGGCCCTGCCGCCGGTGACGTCGGGCAGCGGAAGGTTCGTGGTGTAGCCGGTCGTCGAGTGGGCCATCACGTGCGAGGCATCCGGGAGCGGCGCCGCGAGCTCGAGCAGGGTGTCGACGCTGACTCCGGCAAAGGTGGTGTCGAACTTGCTCCACGTGGTGACGCAGTGGATGTCGCCGGCGTACGTCGACCCGGGCAGTGCCTGCATCTGTGCCCACGACCACGTCTGCGGGCTCCCGACGAGACCGTCGACGGTCATCGTCCACTCCTCCGGCACCAGCTGTGGGGTGACCTCGGCCGTGAGGGTGGGCCAGTCGCTGCCCGCGTCGTACTGACCCGGGGGCAGGCGGCCGGGCCGTCCGGCACGACGCGCGCTCCCGGTGAACCCTCGGGTGACGGGCATGGCTCCTCCTCGACTGGCCGGCGCGAGCCCTCATTCTCGCCGGTGTCCGGGCACGGAACGCAACGGGGCCCACGCCACGGTCTTGCTGGTACCGCGACACTAGGCTGGCGCGATGGACCTGGACGCCTACGTCGCGGCGCACCACACGACCTGGCGGCGTCTGGAGACACTCAGCCGGCGCCGCAGCCGCGACGGCACCGAGGCCGACGAGCTGGTGGACCTCTATCAAGAGGTGGCCACCCACCTGAGCGTGATCCGCTCCACCGCACCCGACGCGTCGGTGGTGGGGTACCTCAGCGGGCTGCTCGCTCGCGCGCGGACCCGGTCGGTCGGCACCCGCTCCACCGGTTGGGCCGACATCGCCGACTTCTTCCTACGACGGTTCCCGGCGGCGTTGTACCGCACCCGACGTTGGTGGATCGCCACGATGCTGGTCAGCTACGTGGTCGCCGCGGTGATGATCTGGTGGCTGCTGCAGCACCCGCAGGCCGAGTCGGACCTGCTCGACCCCAAGCAGGTCGATGCGCTGGTCCACAACGAGTTCGCCGACTACTACAAGCAGGCGGCGGCATCGCACTTCGCGGCGAAGGTGTGGACGAACAACGCCTGGGTGGCGGCCCTGTGCATCGCCCTGGGGGTGCTCGGCCTGCCGGTGGTCTACGTGCTCTGGCAGAACATCGTCAACCTCGCTGTGGTCGGGTCGATCATGATCCGGCACGACCGGGTGACCGTGTTCTTCGGGTTGATCCTGCCCCACGGGCTGCTCGAGCTGACCGCGGTCTTCGTCGCGGCCGGCGTCGGGCTCCGGCTCTGCTGGGCCTGGATCGTGCCGACCGCACGAAGTCGCGGGCAGTCGCTGGCCTCCGAGGGACGGTCGGCGGGCGGAGTCGCGCTCGGCCTGGTCGTCGTACTCCTGGTGTCGGGCCTGATCGAGGGCTTCGTCACGCCCTCCGGCCTGCCCACCTGGGCACGGATCGGGATCGGGGCGGTGGCCGAGCTGCTCTTCCTCGTCTACGTCTTCGTCCTCGGGCGCCGCGCCGTCCGCGCGGGATGGACCGGCGACCTGGACCAGGCGCTGCTCGAGGACCAGGTGGCCACCGCTGCCTGAGCCGGCTCAGAGCAGGCTGCGGGCCTTCAGCGCCAGGTAGTGGTCTGCCAGTACGACGGGCAGCCGGTCGGCGTCCTCGTCGAGCACCTCGACCCCGAGCGCACCCAGCAGCCGGGCCGTGTGGTCGCGCCGCCCCATCGCCTGCTCGGCCGCTGCTGCCTGGTAGGCGCCGGTGACGTCGTCGCGGTTGCCGGCGATCTGCTGGAGGGCGGGGTCACGCACGGAGGCAACCACCACCCGGTGCCGGGCCGTGAGCGGGCCGATCAGGGGAAGCAGCCCCTGCTCGACGGCGGAAGGCTCCAGCGGGGTCAGGAGTACGACGAGGGCGCGATGCCGGCCGAGCCCGTCGACGGCGCCGACCAGTCGCTGCCAGCTGGTCTCGGCGAGCACCGGTTCCAGCTGGGACATCGAGTCCTGGAGCCCGGTGAGCACGTCGCGGCCGTGGCTGCCCTTGATCCGGGAGTGCACCGCGCGGTCGCCCGCGACGAAGTCGATCCGGTCACCGGCCCGGGCGGCCAAGGCAGCCAGGAGCAGCGCGGCATCCATTGCGGAGTCCAGCCGCGGAATGTCGCCCACCCGACCGGCCGACGTGCGCCCGGTGTCGAGGACCAGCACCACCCGTCGGTCACGCTCGGGCTGCCAGGTGCGCACCACGACGTCGCGGTTTCGGGCGCTGGCCCGCCAGTCGATGCTGCGCACGTCGTCACCGCGGACGTACTCGCGCAGGGAGTCGAACTCCGTGCCCTGGCCACGCACGCGCACCGCCGAACGGCCGTCGAGCTCACGCAGTCGGGCCAGCCGGCTGGGCAGGTGCTTGCGGGAGTGGAACGGTGGCAGCACCCGCACCGTGCCCGGGACCTGAAGGGCGGTCTGCCGCGCTGCCAGACCGAGCGGGCCCAGGCTGCGCGCGGTCAGCCGGTCGGTGCGCCGGTCGCCACGACGGGTCGGCACCAGGATGGTGGTCATCTCGGTGCTGTCACCGGGAGCCAGGTCGAGCCGGTGCCGGTTGGCCCGGGCGCCCGCCGAGGGCTGCCAGGCGTCGCGGAGGACACCGTGGATCCGCTGGCGGCCGGTGTTGCCCACCTCCAGCACGGTCTCGGTGGGCTGGCCCTGTCGGGTCGACCCGCTCGCGCGTCGTAGGACGGACAGCTGGCGCAGCGACGGGGCCAGGAGGGTGTCGACCACCACGAGAACGACGAGCGCGGCCATCCAGAGGAACACGGTGAGTCCCCGGGGAAACACCGCGACCGCGACGACGCCGAGCAGCATCAGCGCGGGAACTCGCCAGGTGATGGACATCAGCGCGGGACCGCGACCGACCCCAGTGCCGTGGTCAGCACCTGGTCGACCTCGACGCCCTCGAGCTCGGCCTCCGGACGCAGTGACAGCCGGTGGGCGAGGGTCGCCTGGGCCAGCGCCTTCACGTCGTCCGGGGTGACGAAGTCGCGGCCGGTGAGCCACGCCCAGGCCCGGGCGCTGTGCAGCAGCGCGGTGGCGCCGCGGGGGCTGACGCCAAGGTTCAGCGAGGGTGAGGTGCGCGTGGCCCGGGCGATGTCGACGATGTAGCCGGCCACCTCGTCGGAGACCCGCACGCCCGCGACGGCGGCTGCCCCGGCCTCCAGGTGGGCGACGCCGGCGACTCGACCGACACCGGCGCCGAGGATGTTGCGGGGGTCGAAGCCGTCCGCGTGCCTGCGCACGATCGCCAGCTCGTCGTCGCGCTCGGGCAACGGCATCCGGACCTTGAGCAGGAACCGGTCGAGCTGGGCCTCGGGCAGCGGGTAGGTGCCCTCGTACTCGACCGGGTTCTGCGTGGCGGCGACCAGGAACGGGGATGGCAGCCGACGAGTGGTCCCGTCCGCGGAGACCTGGCCCTCCTCCATCGCCTCCAGCAGTGCGGACTGCGTCTTGGGTGGAGTGCGGTTGATCTCGTCGGCGAGAAGGAGGTTGGTGAAGACCGGCCCCTCCCGGAAGGACAGGTCCGCACCCGAGCCCTCGATCACCATCGATCCGGTGATGTCACCGGGCATCAGGTCGGGGGTGAACTGCACCCGCTTCGTGTCGATGTCCAGCGCGGTGGCGAGAGTGCGCACCAGCAGGGTCTTGGCCACGCCTGGGACTCCCTCCATCAGCACGTGTCCGCGCGCGAGCAGCGCTACCAGCAGCGCGGAGACGGCTGCGTCCTGGCCGACGACGGCCTTGGCCACCTCGGTACGAACGGCGGCGAGGGCCTCGCGGGCCTCGGCCGCCGACGGCAGAGCGGAGGGTGGGCGGGAGGTGGGCCGGGACGGGGGCTGGGTGGTGGGCTGAGAGGTGGGCTGGGGCAGGTGCTCGGTCATCTATCTGGTTACCTCGGATTCCAGTCGGAGCAGCTCCCGGCCGAGCTCGGCCAGGGCGGAGTCGTTGCGGACGGGGGTCTGGGACAGCAGCCGGTGCACGTCGTCCAGTGACCGGCCGCTGCGCTCGGCCACCGGCCCCGCCAGCTCTGCCGTGGCAGCGCCGAACGGCACGGCCAGGTGGTCGGCCAGCCGACGACGGGTGGATCGCCGGAGGATCGCCGCTGCATGGTCACGGTCCCGGGTCCTGCGGTAGAGCCGCCCACGGCTCTCGGTGGACTCCGCCGCCCGGATCACGACCGGCAGCGGCTCGCGCACCAGGGGGCCGAGGCGGCGTGAGCGCCAGAGCAGGAAGGTCAGGACGCTCAGCCCGACCACCCACAGTGCGGGGTAGAGCCAGCCGGGCAGCAGCGAGGAGATGGTGACCGCGTCGGAGGCGGTCGTGTCCGCAGGGTTGGCGACGTACCAGAGCACCTTGGGGTGCTGACCGAGCAGCCGCAGCGCCAGGGCTGCGTTGTCGGCGTCCAGCACGTGCTGGTTGCTGAGCACGGTCGGGGCCGTGAACAGCCACACGTTCGGGTCGGGTGCCGCCCGTCGGAGCAGCGCCGAACCGTGCTCCTTGAAGCAGCCCGGGCCGACGATGCCGACCGATACCGGCACCTGGAGGGTGAGCCCGTTCATGAGCGGGTCGTCGCAGCCGGCCGAGATGATGCCGCCGGACACCGGGCCGGGCGTGAGTGCGAACGCGTCGAACGTCGAGGGTGCTGGTCCGACCAGCACCGTCGAGCCGGCGTCGGCGCCATGGCGGCGGAGCTCGGCCAGGCCGCTCCTGCCGAGGTCCTGGGGGTTGGTCACCACAACGGTGGTGTCCTGGTCGACGCTGCGGTCGAGGTACGACGCCTGGTCGCGCACCACGCTGACGGCTGTCCCGTGGTCGTCCAGCACCCGGGCGACGGCCTGGGCGCCGTCGTGCTGGGGGTTTCGCGGGTCCAGCGACCCGGAGAACTTGGCCGTGTCCCGCTGCAGCCAGGCCACCACGATGAGCAGCACGAGCACGCCGAGCGCGACCAGCAACGAGGTCCGGTTGCGCGCGAGGAAACCGGCGGACGATGCCGGGGTGCGTGTGGGGTGGTTCATCGGGGTCCCCGGGGAGACAGGAGCGCAGCGAGTGTCTTCTTGGGGTGGTTCATCGGGGCACCGCGTCGATGGGGCCACGTCGGGTGTTGCCGGTCACTGGTGTCGCAGCACCGAGATCATGCTCGAGGTCGAGCATCGTCCGGGCCTGTTCCCGTGACGCGTGCCGGTCGCCGTACCTGGTCTCGTCGAAGACCCCGGCGGCCGCCTCCAGCCGCCCGTCGTACGACGGGAAGCGGGGTGCGGCAAGGGCGGTCACCTCGTGCGCTGTGGCTGCGGGTATGTCGTCGACCAGCCGGCGTTCGACCAGTACGGCTGCCAGCGCGCGCATACCTTCCACGACCACGTCGTCCCACTGCCCGTCGTCGTAGGCAGCCTGCGCCAGCGCTCGGTGCCCGGCCGCGCTGCGCCGTACGTCACCGAACACCGGTTCGGGATCGCGAGCCCTATGCGGGTTGCGATGCAGCCGGACAGCCAGCAGTACCACGCCCACGACGAGCAGGACCGCCAGCAGCAGGAGGAGGGGCCGGCCGAGACCGGCGAAGTTCCCGGTGGCCGCCTGTGCCCTGTCGAAGAGGTGGGCGAACCAGTCCTGGACCCGTTGCAGCAGGCTCGGCTGGTACTCCGGGCGGAGCAGCTCCCGCTGCAGCCAGTCGTGTGCCGTGCCGGGCGCGGGTACGAGCGGCACCCCCGTGAGCAGCCCGACCGGTGAGAAACCCCTCATCAGGCGGGTGGCCTGCGGCCCTGGACGTGGTTGATCAGCTCGATGTCGAAGCCCTCCTTGCGGAAACGCTGGTCGAGGTACTGCAGCACCGCGACCGCACCGGTGAACGGCGCGACAACCCCGCCGGACACGATCGTGGCGACGTTGGAAGACAGCAGCAGGGCGGCCAGCCCCCCGCTGCCCGGCCGCACCGCGGTGAGGACCAGGCCGAGGACCGAGAAGGGCACCGTGATGATCTGGCTGACGACGTAGGTCGCGAGCAGCACCAGAAGGAAGGTGCCCAGGATCCGCCAGAAGTTTCCCCGGGACAGCCGACCGGCACGCGCCACCGAGGCGAAGATGCCGCGCTTCTCCACCACGAGCGTGGGTGCCGCGAGCTGGAAGTAGCGGGCATGGATGGCAACGCCCCCGAGTGCGCCGGCAATGCCGACGACGATGCCGAGCGCGATGGACAGGAAGGGACTGTGGACCACTACCCCGAGCAGGATCGCCAGGGTGAGAGGTACGCCGACCACCAGCGTCAGCACCACCATCTCGGTCACCGCGAGCCCGACCAGGGGCAGCAGCCGCCCGCGGGCCTTGCGCCAGGCAGTCCCGGGGGAGATGTAGTCCCCGATCGCGGCGCTCGTGACGACCGGCACGATCAGACCGGCGACGACGATGGTGGCCAGGAAGCTGAACAGGCCCGAGACCACGCTGGAGACCACCACGCTCACATCGATGAACGTGAGGCCCTGGCCGCCGCTCGTGCTGTCCAGCCCACCAGTGAGCTGACCCGTGCCGGCGAGCACCAGGGCGCCGAGGATCGGGACCAGCATGAAGGCCGTGGTGACCAGCGCGCCCACCCCGATCGTCGCCTTCGGGTTGCGCCGGATGGTGGCGAACGCGCCGTCGAAGAAGTCGGAGAGCGTGAGCGGGCGGAGCGGAACCGTCCCTGGCTTGTGCAGCGGACGACCCAGCGGCGCGCCGGCCTGCGGCTGGGCGGACGTCCCGGCCCCGGCCGGAGGCCAGCCGGGGGGAGGGTGTGCACCGGGGGGCGGCCCCGCAGCCGCGCCAGGTGGCGGTTGGTTCTGGTCGGTCATCCCGGTGCTGGCCCCCTGAGTGTGGTGTCTGTGCTGGCTGTTTGGCGCGGGGGACCATCCTTGCACCCGGCGTATGAGCGCACACCAGTTCCCGTTTCGCGAGGGGACGGACCCGATTTGGCGCCCACGCCGATCTCTGACAAACTATTCCGGTTGCTCCGGCGGGATTGCCGGGGTGCCGCACATTGACTACTGAACAGGTTCTCCCGAACTTTTCACTGTCGTCGTGCGCGCGCCGCACCAGGAGATCCCGTTCAGCTCGACCCGGCTGCACAGCCAAGGTCGGGTGGCCAACCCACATAGATTCATGAACGGCTCAGGTGTGTGCTGCGCTGCACAGGCGCGACACACCCGACCGCGTGGGTCGGGGAGCGGGAGCGCGGACCGCCTCACCTGAGGCGGCTCGAGACCGGGCAGGCAAGATCCAGGCAGCACAGAAGAGTAAGGACGAACGGGACCTATGGCGGGACAGAAGATCCGCATCAGGCTCAAGGCCTACGACCACGAGGTGATCGACTCCTCGGCGCGGAAGATCGTGGACACCGTGACCCGGACCGGCGCCAAGGTGGCCGGGCCGGTGCCGTTGCCGACTGAGAAGAACGTCTACTGCGTCATCCGCTCGCCCCACAAGTACAAGGACAGCCGCGAGCACTTCGAGATGCGCACGCACAAGCGCCTCATCGACATCATTGACCCCACGCCAAAGACGGTCGACTCCCTCATGCGTCTCGACCTTCCTGCCGGCGTCGACATCGAGATCAAGCTCTAGTCAGGGATTGAGACGGATCACCAATGACTACTGAACGCAACGTGAAGGGCCTGCTGGGCACCAAGCTCGGCATGACCCAGCTCTGGGACGAGAACAGCCGCATCGTGCCCGTGACCGTGGTCGCGGCCACCACCAACGTGGTCACCCAGGTCCGCACTCCCGCAACCGACGGCTACAACGCCATCCAGCTCGGTTACGGAGAGGTCGACGGAGCCAAGGTGACCAGGCCCAAGGCCGGCCACTTCGGCAAGGCCGGGGTCACCCCGCGCCGCCACCTCGCCGAGATCCGCACCGCGGATGCACCGACGTACACCGTCGGCCAGGAGCTCAGCCCCGAGCTGTTCGCGGCCGGCGACGAGGTCGACGTGACGGGCACCAGCAAGGGCAAGGGCTACGCCGGCGTCATGAAGCGGCACGGCTTCCACGGTGTCGGGGCGTCTCACGGCGCTCACAAGAACCACCGCAAGCCGGGTTCGATCGGCGCCTGCGCCACCCCCGGCCGCGTGTTCAAGGGCACCCGGATGGCGGGCCGGATGGGCACCGACACCGTGACCACCCAGAACATCACCGTCCATGCCGTCGACCTCGAGAAGGGCGTGATCCTGCTGAAGGGCGCCGTTCCCGGTCCCAAGGGTGGCCTGCTGGTCATCCGCTCCGCTGCGAAGCGTCAGGAGGTCAGCGTCTGATGGCCACCAACACCTCAGAAGCCGTGACTATGGATGTCGACCTCCCCGCCGAGATCTTCGACGTACCGACCAACATCCCGCTGATCCACCAGGTCGTGGTGGCCCAGCAGGCCGCGGCGCGTCAGGGCACCTCGGACACCAAGCGCCGCGGTGAAGTCCGCGGTGGTGGTCGCAAGCCCTACAAGCAGAAGGGCACCGGCCGCGCCCGCCAGGGCTCGACGCGTGCGCCCCAGTTCGTCGGTGGCGGCGTCGTGCACGGCCCGCACCCGCGCAGCTATGACCAGCGCACCCCGAAGAAGATGAAGGCCGCCGCCCTGCGTGGCGCCCTCTCCGACCGGGCCCGCGCCGGCCGCATCCACGTGATCGGCTCCCTGCTCTCTGGAACCAGGCCGTCCACCAAGGCCGCAGTCAAGGCACTCGAAGGCCTCTCGGGTCGTCGTCGCCAGCTGATCGTGCTGGAGCGCGAGGACGCGCTGACCTGGTTGTCACTGCGCAACGTCGCCGACGTGCACATCCTGGCCGTCGACCAGCTCAACACCTACGACGTCCTGCTCGCCGACGACGTGGTCTTCACCAAGGGCGCGTACGACGCGTTCGTGGGCGGGGTGCGCGAGGCCACAACCGAGACCTCGTCACCGTCACTACCCATGGGTGCCAAGGCGCCGCTCAAGAGTGGAGGGGCACCCAAGGGCTACGAGGTCAAGGGCAACCAGGACTCGATGCTCTTCCACGAGCCCGACGGTCAGTGGTACGACGCCACGGACGCCGAGCTCTGGTTCAGGACCGCCGAGGACGCCGAGGCCGCGGGGTTCACCCGCGCCGGAGGCTCGGGTGCCGCGGCATCGGCTGAGGCCGGGAAGGACGACGACAAGTGAGTACTTTGCACAAGGACCACCGCGACGTGCTGATCGCGCCGGTCGTGAGCGAGAAGAGCTACGGCCTGCTCGACAACAACAAGTACACCTTCGTGGTCCACCCGGACGCGAACAAGACCGAGATCAAGATCGCGGTCGAGAAGGTGTTCAAGGTCAAGGTCACCTCGGTCAACACCCTCAACCGCCAGGGCAAGACTCGTCGTACCCGCACCGGCACCGGCCGCCGTGCCAACACCAAGCGCGCGATCGTAAGCCTCGCCGAGGGCCACCGCATCGACATCTTCGGAGGCCCGGTCGGCTGACCGGGCAACCTGAGACATCAGATAAGAGGACTCATAGCTATGGCTATCCGCAAGTACAAGCCGACCTCCCCGGGCCGTCGTGGCTCGTCCGTGGCCGACTTCGTCGAGATCACCCGCACCACGCCGGAGAAGTCGCTGGTCCGCGCGCTGCCCAAGAAGGGCGGCCGCAACAACCAGGGCCGGATCACCACGCGGCACCAGGGCGGCGGCCACAAGCGCGCCTACCGGGTCATCGACTTCCGTCGCTACGACAAGGACGGCGTGCCCGCGACGGTCGCGCACATCGAGTACGACCCGAACCGCACCGCCCGTATCGCGCTGCTGCACTTCGCCGACGGCGAGAAGCGCTACATCGTCGCGCCCAACGGAGTGACCCAGGGCACCGCGATCGAGGCCGGACCGAACTCCGACATCAAGCCCGGCAACAACCTGCCACTGCGCAACATCCCGGTCGGTACGACGATCCACTGCATCGAGCTCCGGCCCGGTGGTGGCGCCAAGATCGCCCGGTCCGCCGGCAACTCGGCCCAGCTGGTCGCCAAGGAGGGGTCGCGGGCACAGCTGCGGATGCCGTCTGGCGAGATGCGCTACGTCGACGTCCGCTGCCGCGCCTCGATCGGCGAGGTCGGCAACGCCGAGCAGTCGAACATCAGCTGGGGCAAGGCCGGCCGGATGCGTTGGAAGGGCAAGCGCCCGACCGTCCGCGGTGTCGTGATGAACCCTGTCGACCACCCGCACGGTGGCGGTGAGGGCAAGACCTCCGGTGGTCGCCACCCGGTCTCGCCCTGGGGAAAGCCCGAGGGCCGCACGCGCAGGCGCAAGGCCAGCGACGCCATGATCGTCCGCCGCCGCAAGTCCGGCAAGAAGCGCTGAGTAGGGAAGAGACAAGATGCCTCGCAGCCTGAAGAAGGGCCCGTTCGTGGACGACCACCTGATCAAGAAGGTGGACACGCAGAACGAGGCCGGGACCCACAACGTGATCAAGACGTGGTCGCGCCGCTCGATGATCGTGCCGGCCATGATCGGCCACACGCTCGCCGTGCACGACGGGCACAAGCATGTCCCGGTGTTCGTGACCGACTCCATGGTCGGGCACAAGCTCGGCGAGTTCGCGCCGACCCGCACCTACCGCGGGCACGTCAAGGACGACCGCAAGAGCCGCCGCCGCTGATGGCGGTGGCAGAGAAGCTGGAGAGAGAGCAATGAGCGTTCAAGAGCGTCAGCGCAGCAGCGCCCGCCGCGATTCACTGCTCGGCGATGAGCCGGGCTCGTTCGCGAGCGCGCGCTTCGTCCGGATCACGCCGATGAAGGCGCGTCGGGTCGTGGACATGGTCCGCGGAATGCCGGTGGACGACGCCCTGGCACTGCTGCAGTTCGCGCCGCAGGCCGCCAGCGAGACCATCTACAAGGTGCTGGAGTCGGCCGTGGCCAACGCGGAGACCACCGAGGACCTCGACCGGGTGAGCCTTGTGATCAGCAAGGCGATGGTCGACGAAGGCCCCACGATGAAGCGGTGGCGACCGCGTGCGCAGGGCCGGGCCACCCGGATCAACAAGCGCACCAGCCACATCACGCTGGTCGTGCAGCCTGCGGCGCCGGTCGCGCAGCCCAGGAACAAGCAAGCAAAGAACTCGAAGGGGCGGAACGCCTGATGGGCCAGAAGATCAACCCGAACGGCTTCCGTCTCGGCATCTCCACCGACCACAAGAGTCGCTGGTACGCCGACAAACTGTACAAGTCCTACGTCGGCGAGGACGTCGCGATCCGCAAGCTGCTCGCCAAGGGCATGGAGCGCGCCGGCATCTCCAAGGTCGAGATCGAGCGCACCCGCGACCGGGTGCGGGTGGACATCCACACCGCCCGACCGGGCATCGTGATCGGCCGCCGCGGCGCCGAGGCCGACCGCATCCGCGGTGAGCTGGAGAAGCTCACCGGCAAGCAGGTCCAGCTGAACATCCTGGAGGTCAAGAGCCCCGAGATCGACGCGCAGCTCGTCGCCCAGGGTGTGGCCGAGCAGCTTGCCGGTCGCGTGCAGTTCCGTCGTGCCATGAAGAAGGCGATGCAGACCTCGATGCGCTCCGGCGCCAAGGGCATCCGGATCCAGTGCTCGGGCCGGCTGAACGGCGCCGAGATGTCCCGCTCGGAGTTCTACCGCGAGGGCCGCGTTCCGCTGCACACGCTGCGTGCCGACATCGACTACGGCTTCTACGAGGCCAAGACGACCTTCGGCCGGATCGGCGTGAAGGTCTGGATCTACAAGGGCGAGGTTGCCGGCACCCGCGCCGAGCGTGAGGCCCAGGCGGCTGCCCGCGCCGGCGCTCCAGGCCGAGGTAGAGACAGCCGCGGTGGGCCCCGCGGCGCTGCCGCGGACCGTCCCACCCGCGGCACCAGGCCCACCCGGGCCGACCGTCCGCAGACCGATGCACCCGCCACGGCAACCTCGGCCCCCGAGGTCGCTCCCGCCGAGGCCGCACCCACCACGGCGCCAGCGGTTGCGCCGACCGGACAGGAGGGCTGAGCACCATGTTGATGCCCCGCAGGGTCAAGCACCGCAAGCAGCACCACCCCCGGCGCACCGGTGCCGCCAAGGGCGGCACCAAGCTCGCGTTCGGTGACTACGGCATCCAGGCCACCGAGCCCGCCTACGTCACCAACCGGCAGATCGAGTCCGCGCGTATCGCAATGACCCGTCACATCAAGCGCGGCGGAAAGGTGTGGATCAACATCTACCCCGACCGCCCGCTGACCAAGAAGCCTGCCGAGACCCGGATGGGCTCCGGCAAGGGGTCTCCCGAGTGGTGGGTCGCCAACGTCAAGCCCGGTCGTGTGCTGTTCGAGCTGTCCGGTGTCGATGACGAGACCGCACGCGAGGCGATGCGCCGTGCCATGCACAAGCTTCCGATGAAGTGCCGTTTCATGAGCCGCGAAGCAGGTGATTTCTGATGAGCAGCAAGGTGAATGGAGCACTGCTGGAATTCGACGAGCTGACCAACGTCGACCTCGAGGGCAAGCTCCGCGAGGCCAAGGAAGAGCTGTTCAACCTGCGCTTCCAGGCCGCAACGGGCCAGCTCGAGAGCCATGGCCGGCTGAAGCTGGTCAAGAAGGACATTGCCCGGATCTACACCGTGGTGCGCGAGCGCGAGCTCGGCATCCGCACCGCTCCGGGTGCGACTGACAAGGAAGA
>JBBSVL010000006.1:0-22925 GCA_038233595.1 Propionibacteriales bacterium
CACCTGGCGGACGCCACGACCCGGTTCGGCCGTGACTCGCTGTGGCGCTTCGCCTCGATGGCGTTGCGTGAGGGCGGCCGGCTCTACGTGGAGGCCTGTACCGGCGGGGGTGCCGACGAACCCCGGGAGCGACCCGTGTCGATGTCGCGGCTGGTAGCGGAGCTGGAACGGCACGGCGCCGCTATCGTGCACGTCCAAGAGACGCCTGGGCAGTCCGGGCGCAGGATCGGTCGATTGGTGGCGCAGTGGCGGACGTGAGGACCAGGGCCAGGAGGCTGGCGCGCAGGGCGCTCCGCCTGGACGAGATGGACGAGATCGACGAGCTCCGTGAGCGGGTCGAGTCGCTGTCTGGCGAGATCGACGAGCTGCGGCAGCAGAACCTGCGGCTCGCCGAGATCGCGGATGTGGTCCAGGAGCTGTTGGTGCCGCTCGCATCTCAGGACCAGGCGCGGATCGACGCGGCCATCGAGAGCTTCTCCCGGGGATTGTAGGAGTGGCCGCCGATGGCTGAGCGTGTCTACCTGCACGTCGGACTGCCCAAGACCGCCACGACGTACCTCCAGACGATCCTGTGGGGCGCACGTGACCAGATGCGGGCAGAGGGCGTGCTGCTGCCCGGGCGTGAACGTCGCGACCACCTGTGGGCCTCACGTCTGGTCCGCGAGGAGGTCGTGGCCGACGAGCTGCCCGAGAAGCAGCACACCGCGTGGGACCGGCTGCGGGCAGAGATCGCCGAGTGGCCGGGCACCGCGGTGGTCAGCCACGAGTTCTTCGCCGCGGCTTCCGCGGAGCAGGCACACCGGATGATCGAGGAGCTGGCACCCGCCGAGGTGCATCTGGTCCTCACCGCGCGGGAGCCACTCGGGCTGTTCGCGGCCAGCTGGCAGGAGAGCCTGAAGAACCTCGAGACGACCCTGATGGCCGACTACGCCCGTGAGGTCTCCGACAGCCCGAGCGTGATCTGGAACTGGCGGACCCTGGACCTGCGGCTGGTGCTGGAGCGCTGGGCCCCGGTCGGCGGCCTGCTGGGTTCCGAGCGGGTGCACGTGCTGCCGCTGCCCGGCGCGAAGGCTCCCCGTGACCTGATCTGGCACCGGTACGCCGGACTGCTGGGCCTGGACTCCCACGCCTACGACCTGGGCCGGAACTTCCCCAACCAGTCGATGGGCGTCGTCGAGGCCGAGACCCTGCGTCGCATCAACGAACATCTCACCGAGACGTTCACCGAGGCGCTGGACCGGGGGGTCTACGTCCGCAGCTACCTGGCCGACGAGCGGCTGGTGCCGCGCGGTGGCGAGCGTTACTGGCCCGGCGACGACCAGGTCGAGGAGTGCCGGGCTCGCGGCCGGGGGATGACCGAGCACGTCCTGGCCCGGAAGTTCGACGTGGTCGGAGACCTCGAGGACCTGCTGGTTCCGGACCACGTCGTCGAGCGACGGCGTCCCGACTCGGTGGCCGATGCCGAGGTCGCGGGTGTCGCGGTCGAGCTGGTGGCAACGATGCTGTCCGACGTCCGTGAGCTGCGACAGGACCGACGTCGTCGGCGCCGGCAGGCGCACGTCGCGGCGGAGGCGGCGTCCTCAGCGGCAGCTGAGGCGGCTGCCAGGGAGGCCGCCCTCGTCGCCGAGGCAGCGAGACCCCTGTGGCGGATCGCCGCGCGTCGACTACGTCGGGCCGCGGGCCGCATCCGCTCAGGCTCGCCGGTCGCGTGAGATAGGCCATGCCGGACGGCCGCCCGAGAGACCGGCGTGCCAAGTAGCCTGAGCGCGACGACACCCGGTCGACCGGAAGGACTACTGCCATGGGCCGCCTCTGCGAGACCGAGGGACTCACCGACATCCAGGAAGAGATCCTCAAGACCGTCCACCAGTTCGTCGAGGCGAAGATCCTGCCCGTCGCCACCGAGCTGGAGCACGCCGACGAGTACCCGCAGGAGATCGTCGACGGAATGAAGGAGCTCGGCATCTTCGGGCTGATGATCCCCGAGGAGTACGGCGGGCTGGGCGAGTCGCTGCTGACCTATGCCCTGGTCGTCGAGGAGATCGCTCGCGGCTGGATGAGTGTCTCGGGTGTGATCAACACGCACTTCATCGTTGCCTACATGCTGATGCAGCACGGCACCGAGGAGCAGAAGAAGAAGTACCTGCCCAAGATGGCGACCGGTGAGATCCGGGGCTCGTTCTCCATGTCGGAGCCGTCTCTCGGGTCGGACGTCGCGGCGATCAGGACCAAGGCCGTCCGCCTGGAAGACACAGTGGATGGCGTCCCGAAGTACCAGATCGACGGCCAGAAGATGTGGCTGACCAACGGTGGCTCCTCGAACCTGGTCGCCGTACTGGTGAAGACCGACGAAGGCGTCGAAGAGGGAGCCTCGGTCTACAAGAGAATGTCCACGTTCCTGGTGGACAAGGAGCCTGGCTTCGGCGAGACGGCTCCGGGTCTGACGATTCCGGGCAAGATCGAGAAGATGGGCTACAAGGGCGTCGACTCGACCGAGGCCATCTTCGAGGGGCACGAGATCGCGGCCGACCAGATCCTGGGTGGCGAGCCGGGCAAGGGCTTCTACCAGATGATGGACGGCGTCGAGGTGGGCCGCGTCAATGTCGCCGCGCGTGCCGTCGGCGTTGCCAACCGCGCTTTCGAGCTCGCCATCTCCTACGCCCAGCAGCGCGAGACGTTCGGCAAGCCGATTGCCGAGCACCAGGCGATCCTGTTCCGGCTGGCCGAGATGGGCACCAAGGTGGAGACCGCCCACGCGATGATGGTGCGTGCCGCCCGGCTCAAGGACCGTGGTGAGCGCAACGACGTCGAGGCCGGGATGGCCAAGTACATCGCCGCGGAGTACTGCAACGAGGTCGTCGCCGACTCCTTCCGGATCCACGGCGGTTACGGCTACTCCAAGGAGTACGAGATCGAGCGCCTCTACCGTGAGGCGGCGTTCCTGCTCATCGGTGAGGGCACCGCGGACATCCAGAAGATGATCATCGGCCGGAGCCTGCTCAAGGACTACAAGCTCAAGAGCTGAGCGTCAGGACCACTTCCAGGAGGACAGCACCGGGTCGACGACCTTGTTGCGCTGCGACGCGGTGGACTTGGACGGGAAGGCGAAGGTCAGCCCGAAGTTGTGGCCCTTGTAGATGGCGAAGTACTGCACCAGGAAGAACTTGGTCTTGCCGCTCGTCGCCGCGCCTTCCTGGTGGACCGCAGGAGCGCCATCGATGGTGGTGTTCGGCTTCGTCTGCACCTTGGGAGCGAGAGTCGCGACTTCCTTCTTGATCTGGGCCGCCAGGGCGGTCAGGTCGGAGTCGGTGGCGGTCCCCTTGATCTGGCTCGGTGTGGTCAGCGTGTTCAGGTTGGCCGTGAACGGCGGTGTGGCGGGGTTCTGCCGGCCGCCGGTGTCGATGCCGGGCTGGGTCTTCTTCAGCTGCTTGGTGATGTCCTGCCACTTGGATGGCAGGTGGTAGGCGTAGCCGGTGCCGGACATCGCGCGGCCGGTGGCCGGCGCAGCGGTGTCGGTCGAGGACGCCGACGGCGCGGAGGAGGCAGAGGATGAGCTGGACGCGGTGTCCGAGCTGCTGGCCTTCGAGGTGTCGCTCGAGGCCTTACCGCAGGAGGCGAGGACCAGGACGGCGAGTGCGGTGGCCGCGATCTTGGGTACGAAGCTCATGCCGGAATCCTTGCACAGCGCCGCGAACGCAACCGGAACGCCTTACCCACTGGACCGGTGTCGATGAGCGATGCGAAGGTGGGGCATCGGCTGCCCCAGTCAGAGCAGTCCCAAGCAGTCCCAGATGACGCCCGGGAGGGCCCCGCCCAAGGAGAGGAAGGACGCCAAGCATGACGGAGCAAGCGGACAACGACGACCTCAAGGCCAAGATGCGGGAGGCGCTCGAGCGCAAGCAGGCCAACGACACCGGTGTCCCTAAGGACCGGCCGGCCAAGGAGAAGGCGCACGGGTCCGAGGTGGTCGGCGGCGCTCCGAAGATGCATCGCCGCAAGGCCGGCGGGGGCGGTTCCTGACGTGCAGTTCGGTCGCAGCTACGAGGAGTTCGAGGTCGGTGCGACGTACAAGCACTGGCCGGGCAAGACGGTCACCGAGTACGACGACCACCTGTTCTGCCTGCTCACCATGAACCATCACCCGTTGCACCTCGACGCGAACTACGCCGGGGAGACCACGCAGTTCGGCAAGAACGTGGTGGTGGGCAACTACGTCTACTCCATCCTGTTGGGCATGTCGGTGCCCGACATCTCCGGCAAGGCCATCGCCAACCTGGAGGTCGAGTCGCTGCGACACGTCGCGCCGACGTTCCACGGCGACACGTTGTACGGCGAGACGACCGTGCTGGACAAGTGGGAGTCGAAGTCGAAGGACGACCGGGGCGTGGTCCAGGTCGAGACCATCGGCTACAACCAGGACGGCAAGGTGGTGTGCATCTTCAAGCGCAAGGTGATGGTGCCCAAGGACAGCTACCTGGTCGAGGGGGGCGGCGAGCAGCCCGGCCGCCCCGTGCCTCAGCCGGACAAGAACTGGCCGGCCAGCGGTGGAGTTCCCACGGTCTGAACGTTTCTCAACGCTTCCCCTCGTGAATTCGCGACGGGAAGTGTGTACGAACCTTCAGACCGTGGGAACTCTGTTCACAGCTTCGCCCGCTTTCCACCGAACGCCTTCGCCAGCGGGACCACACCGAGGATCAGCACCATCGGCAGCGCGAAGCCGTAGCGCAGCGAGTCGGCCCCCACGAGTCCGGTGAGTACGGCGCCCAGCAGCGCGCCCAGGTAGTTGAACTGGTTGAACCGTGCGATCACCGCGTCGACCCGGGCGGCCCTCGCGTCCGCGTCGAGGGTGTCCCCGCCCGCGATCCGGGCCGCGGCGGAGAAGCTGAGGGGCGCCATCACCGCTGCCCCTGCGCCGAGCACGGTGAAGCCGAGCACGGCTACCGGCCAGGTCGGGGCGAAGACCACGACCGCGAGCGCGAGCGCCGCCACGACTGCACCGACCTGCAGCACCCGTTGGGCGCCGAACCTGGCAACCAGGGTGTCGCCGGCCAGCCGGAACACCAGGCTGGCCACCAGATAGGGGAACGTCGCCAGCGCGACCAGCTGCGACGGCGTCGAGAACGTCCGGTCCAGGTACGTCGGCCCCCAGGTCGCGGCGGCGGTGTCGACCATGTAGAAGAGCACCAGCGCGGCACCGACGAGCAGGATCGGTCGCCACGGGACGTCGACGTCGTCGGCGACCACCACGTCGGCACGGCGTAGGAAGGGTGCGAAGCACACGGCCAGCGGCACCAGTCCCAGCACGGCCGCCCAGCCGAGCCCCAGGCTGCCGGTGGCCAGGGTCAGCGCCGAACCCGCCACCCCGCCGAACGTCCAGGCGCCGTGGAACGACGGCAGGATCGGTCGGCCGTAGCGGTGCTCCAGGGCGACCGCCTGCATGTTGGTCGCCGCGTCGACCAGGCCCAGCGCGACGCCGTACGCCGCGAGGCCGCCGACGAACACCGCGAAGCTGGGGGCCAGCGCGATCACGGGCACGCCGGCCGCGATCACAACCAGTCCGCCGCGCAGCACCTCACCGGAGTCGCGCCGGGCGGCGAGCTTCTCCGCCACGAGCGAGCCGACCCCGGCCAGCAGCACCATCATCAGCAGCAGCAGCGACATCTCGACCGAGGACAGCCGCCACTTCTGTTGTACGACGGGCAGCCGGGTGGTCAGGCTGATGAACACCAGGCCCTGGGTGAAGAAGCCGGCGGCCGCGGCGAGCCGGGCACTCCGCAGGGCCGGTGCTACCTCCGGCGCGCGTGTCGACATGGCGCGACCTTAGTCGGGGATGTTGGTGGGCCCTGGACCCGACGTCACGCGACCCGCTTGGATTGACCCATGGACGACAACTCCCTCGACGACACCGACACCCCCGACGAGCTGTGGCTGGTGCGTCACGGGGAGACCGAGTGGAGCCGGGACGGCAGGCACACCTCCGTCACGGATCTGCCGCTGACCGACAACGGGGTGCAGGTTGCCACCGAGCTTCGCAGGCGACTGGCGGGCGTGCACTTCGACCTGGTGCTGACCAGTCCGCGGCAACGGGCTCGTCGTACCGCCGAGCTCGCCGGGTTCCCCGACGCCCAGGTGGACCAGGACCTGGCCGAGTGGGGGTACGGCGACTATGAGGGCGTCACCACCGCGGAGATCCGTGAACAGGTGCCCGGCTGGACGGTCTGGACGCACCCGTGCCCGGGCGGTGAGACGGCCGAAGCGGTCTCCGCCAGGCTGGACCACGTGGTGGCTCGGGTGCGCGCGCAGGGTGGTCGCTGCCTGGCTTTCGGCCACGGCCACGCGTCGAGGGCCCTGGCATCGCGCTGGCTGGACCAGCCAGTGGAAGAAGGCCGGTTGTTCATGCTCGACACGTCGACCGTCTCGGTCCTGGCGTTCGAACACGAGTCCCCGGTGGTCCAGTGCTGGAACTCCTGACTCGCCGCCCCTACGGTGTGCGGGTGGCGCTCGCTGCTTCCTGCCCGAGGTGCACCACCCCGTTCTCCGGGGAGGGTGCCGACTTCGCGTGCACCGAGCACGGGGCCGTCGTACCCCTGTGGCGCTCGGCGACGGCCGACTACTCGACGTTCGCGGACGTGATGCAGAGGGCCACGGGCATGTCGACGTACCTGCCCTGGCCGATGAGC
This sequence comes from Propionibacteriales bacterium, assembly GCA_038233595.1. Lineage (GTDB taxonomy): Bacteria > Actinomycetota > Actinomycetes > Propionibacteriales > Nocardioidaceae > Marmoricola. The sequence goes on from JBBSVL010000006.1 coordinate 6,681, forward strand.
CCGGGCTGGACGATCGCCGACTTCGGCTGTGTCGCCGGCGGCGGCGGACCGGCGCTTGCCACCTTCACCACCACGGTGGGCGTCAGCTCGCTCGACGGCGAGGTCGAGGTCACCCTCGTGGCCGAGGAGCCTGGCGTCGGGCTCGGGGCCCGGTGTGCCGGCACCGGCAGCGCCGATCCGGGTGACGCCGTCCGCGCCGGACCGGCCTCGGTGCGGCTGCGTGTCGGGTCCCACCCGGTGTCCATGTGGGCGGTGCCGAGTAACGACGCCGACGATGTGCTCGCCCGGTCGGTCTTCGCCGGTGAGGCCGCCGGCCGGTGGCTGTGGCTGGTGATGCGGCCGGCCTCCGCGGCGCTGCTGCTGCGCGACGAGTGGCTGCTCGCGGACGCTACCGGTTTCGGTCCCGAGGCGCTCGAGATGCCGTTCGGTGGGTCGGCTTCGCCATGGTGAACCGAGCCCCCGTCCGCGGATAGTGTGCGGAGGTGCAGATCGACCTCCACACCCACTCCACCCGCTCGGACGGTACGGCGACACCGGCCGAGCTGGTGGCCCAGGCGATCGAGCACGGGCTCGACGTCGTCGCGCTCACCGATCACGACACCACGGACGGCTGGTCGGAGGCCGCAGAGGCCGCCGGGGAGCTCGGCATCACACTGGTGCGCGGGATGGAGATCAGTACGACGTACGACGGGCGCAGCGTGCACCTGCTCGGTTACCTGCCCGACCCGACCTACCCACCGCTCGCCGACGAGCTGGGCCGGATCCGTTCGGGGCGCGACGGGCGGCTCCCGCAGATGGTTCAGCGGCTGCAGGCGATGGGCATTGAGATCACCGAGGACGACGTCCGCGCGGCCGGTGCGGAAGGTGCCGTCACCGGCCGCCCGCACGTCGCCGACGCCTTGGTCGCCAAGGGGGTGGTGGTCGACCGCGACGAGGCCTTCGAGACGCTGCTCGGCCCGGGCGCCGCGGCCTACGTCCCGCGCTATGCCACCTCGTTGCTGGACGCCATCGACCTGGTGCGCGCTGCGGGCGGCGTGTCCGTGGTCGCACATCCATGGGGGCGCGGCCGGGTCCTGACGCCCGAGGTGCTCACGATGCTCGCCGAACGGGGGTTGGCCGGGATCGAGGTCGACCACCAGACCCACACCGCGGAGCAGCGGGCCCTGCTGGGGGAGATCGCGGACGAGCTCGGGCTGGTTGCGACCGGCTCCAGCGACTACCACGGCACCGGCAAGGTCGACCACGATCTTGGCTGCAACACCACCGATCCGGCGCAGTACGCCCGGCTGGTCGTCGCAGCCACACGCGCCCGTCAGGAGTCCGGCCGGCCGGCACCGGAGGTTCTGGAGGTCGCGGGGCCGTGAGCGGGGCGTGCTGGTTCCGCCCGGTTGTGTCGTCGGCGGCGGGTTCAGAGCTGGTGCAGCGTGATGTCGCCGGATCCGCTCGTGGCGCGTACCTCGACGTGGTCCTGGCCCTCGTTGGGCTGGCCGGCGCCGGCAAGGTCGGAGCTGATCCGGCCGCTTTGTGAGCTGATGTCGGTCCAGACGGGGATCCCGGCCGGAATGCCGATCCGCACGTCACCGGACCCGGTCTTGGCCTGCACGCCCCCTCGGCTGAACCTGCCCACCTCCAGGTCACCGCTGCCCGAGCTCAGGCTGAGGTCGCGCTCGGCCCGGTCGACGGTGAGGTCTCCGGAGCCCGTCTTCAGGACGGCCGACCCGACCGTCGTACCGATCCGTACTGCGCCGGAACCGGTCGACACGCCGACCGAGTCGCCCGCGGTACCGACCCGGACATCGCCCGACCCGCTCTTGACCCGTAGATCCCCGCCCACCAGCTCGATGACGAGGTCACCGGAGCCGAGGGCGACGACGACCTCACCGTTGGCCTCGGCGAGGTTGGTGTCACCCGAGCCGCTCTTGAGAGTGGCGAGACCGAAACGTCCCCGGGCGACCATGTCCGCCGATCCCGTCTTGGTGCTCAGGTCACTGTCGAGGGGCAGGGTGACCTCGATCTTGAGTGCCGTGTCGCGGCCGCCGCCGAAGCCGCTGTGGCGTGGTGCGCGGACGGCGATCTGGCGCCCGGACTGGCCGACGGCCACCTTCTCGGCCTCGGTACCGGTGACCTCCACGGTGGTCTTGGTGGTCTCGGTGGCCTGGACGGTCAGCGAGCCCCGTCCGAGCTCGACGTACAGGCTGACTGGTTGGTCGGTGCTGAACTGGTGCTGCATGACTCCTCCTGAGGGTGTGCTGCTCCAACGGACCGGCCCGGGTCAGACCAGAGCCGCTCCGTTCTTGGGTGGCGGGGGTGGTGCCTGCGGGCTAGACCCAGCCGGTCATCCGGCGTTTGTTGCGCCCGCGACCGGGAAGGCCGGTGGTCCCGAACGGCAGGCTGGACAGGTCGATGTCCACGTTGTTCGCGCCGGCGTGAGTGGCAGCGCGCACGATGTTGACCAGCCAGGTGTTGAGCGAGTGGCCGGCCGAGGCGGCCAGCTCCTCGGCCCGGGCCTTGACCGACTCGGGCAGGCGCAGGGTGATCCGGGCGACGCCCTCGTCCTCGGGATCCGGGCCTGCCGGTGCGGCCGGGGGCGCGGGCGGTGTCGGGTCGGTGGCGGTCGGAGTCTCGACCACGAAGTCGAGCTGGCGGCCCGCCAGGCGGACGTCGACGGAGCCGGAGGGCATCTCGGCGGTGATCTCGGCGGCCGCCTGCGAGACGGCCTCCATGATCGCCAGCCGAGCCGCTGGGTCAAGGGCCAGCCCGAGTCGGTCGGCAGCCGCTCGGACCTGCTCACCGCCCGCCTCGGCGGCGGCGAGCAGGTCGCGGCGAAGACTTTCGACGAACGGGGTGATGTCCATGCGCACCACTATGACACCATCATGACGTCATTACAAGTCTCGTGTGACGCCAAGTGGCCCGCCCTCATCACCGCCTGGGCGCTCACTTGCGGCCGAGGGACTGGAGCCTGTGCAGCGGTCCGGACGGGAGGAGGTGGGCAGCACGGACGATCGCCCGGTAGCGCTTGCTCGGGATCGAGATCGCCTTTCCGGCGGCGAGGTCGACCAGGGCCTCGGCCACGATCCGCTCGGGTTCCAGCCACATGAACCGCGGTGCGGAGCTCTGGTCGACGCCGATCCGCGAGTGGAACTCGGTGCGTACGAAGCCCGGGCAGACCGCCATCACCTGGACACCGGCGGCGGCGTACTCGTTGTGCGCCCACTGGCTGAACCTGGTCACGTAGGCCTTGGCGGCGGAGTAGGACCCGCGTGGGAAGAACCCCGCGACCGAGGAGACGTTCACGACCTCGCCCGTTCCGGCCTCGACCATGCTGGCCAGTGCCGCGTGGCTGAGTCGCATCACGGCGGTGACCAGGATGTCGAGGTGGGCCTGCTCCTGCTCGACGGTGTTGTCCAGGAACCGTTCCTTGAGCCCGAAGCCGGCGTTGTTCACCAGCATCCGCACCGGGCGCTCCCGGTCGGATAGCCGCGCCTCGACCCTGGCCAGCTGCTCGCGATCCACGAGATCTGCCGGGAGTACCTCGACCACGACCCCGTGCCGGGCCCGAATCTCCGCGGCAACCTGCTCCAGCCGTACTACGTCGCGGGCGACGAGGACCAGGTCGTGCCCACGCCGGGCCAGCGCGTCAGCGAAGCAACGGCCGATTCCTGAGCTGGGACCGGTGACCATGGCGGTGCCTGGGGTGTTCGACATGCCCGAACCCTAGTGCGGCATGATGTGCCTCGATGTCAAAGATCCGTGTGGTCGCCGTCGCCAACCAGAAGGGCGGCGTCGCCAAGACCACCACAGTCGCCTCACTGGGGGCCGCACTTGCCGAGCTGGGCCAGCGAGTCCTGCTGGTCGATCTCGACCCGCAGGCCTGCCTCACCTTCAGCCTGGGCATCGACCCGGAGGACCTCGAGCTCTCCGTGCACCACGTGCTCACCAAGGGTCTCGACCCGCGCGAGGTGATCCTGGAGACCGACGACGGCGTCGACCTGCTGCCGGCCACCATCGAGCTCGCCCGCGCCGAGGCAGACCTGTTGACCCGCACCGGGCGTGAGTACGTCATCCGTTCTGCGGTCGAGGACCTCGACGACTACGACTGGGTGCTGCTGGACTGCCCGCCCTCGCTCGGCGTGCTCACCGTCGCGGCGCTCACCGCTGCGACCGGGGTACTGATCCCGTTGCAGTGCGAGACCCTCTCCCACCGCGGGGTCGGTCAGCTGCTCGACACGGTGCACGACGTCAAGAGGTTCACCAACCGCGAGCTCAAGGTGTGGGGTGTGCTCCCGACCCTGTACGACGGCCGCACCAAGCACTCCCGGGCGGTCCTGGAGACCATCTCCGAGACCTACTCCCTCGAGGTGCTCGCGCCACCGATTCCCAAGTCGATCAGGTTCGCCGAGGCTCCCGCGGCCGGCCGGTCGATTCTGCGGACCTCACGCACCAACAAGGGCGCCCAGGCCTATCGCGAGGTCGCCGCCGGCCTGGTCAAGCGGCACTGACCCGGGACGTCATGCCAACTGGTCGTCATGACAACCAGTCGGCATGACGTCCCGTCCGTGCGTCAGCTCTGCTCGGCCGTCTTGGTGTCGCCGCCGCGGGTGCGGCGCCGGTTGCGGTTGCGGCGCTTGCCCGGTGCCGCATCGGTGGAGGTCGAGGGCGAGGTCGAAGCTGACTCGGTGCTGCGCTCGCCGCCGTCCCGGCCACTCCTGGAACGTCCCGAACCGGAGCCCCCGGAGGAGCGACCGCCGGACGAGCGGCCCCCGGACTTGCCGGCGCCAGAGCGGCCGGCCTCGGGTCGGGGCTTGCGCTCGACACTGCCCTCGGGGACCACTCGCCCCTTGGTCCCGGGTGGGATCCCCATGTCGTGCAGGAAGTTCTCGGAGTTGGAGTAGGTCTCGACGGGCTGTTCGAACGGCAGTTCCAGCGCCTTGTTGATCATCTTCCAGCGGTGCAGGTCGGACCAGTCGACGAAGGTGACCGCGATACCGGTCGCCCCGGCGCGCCCGGTGCGGCCGATCCGGTGGACGTAGATCTTCTCGTCCTCCGGGCAGGTGTAGTTGATGACGTGGGTGACACCGGTGACGTCGATGCCGCGGGCTGCGACGTCGGTGGCGACCAGCACCCGCAGCTTGGCTTGCTTGAACTTGGTCATCGCGCGCTCGCGCGCCGCCTGGGCCATGTCGCCGTGCAGCGGGCTGGCGTCGAAGCCGCGTTCGGTCAGGTCGTCGGCGATCCGTTGCGACTGACGCTTGGTGCGGGTGAAGACGATGGTCAGACCCGAACCCTCGGCCTGGAGCATCCGGCCGATCATCTCCGGCTTGTCGAGGTCGTGGGCCTGGTAGATGAACTGTGCGGTGGCAGGCACCATCTCGGTGTCGTAGGACGACTCGGCCCGGATGTTCATCGGGTGCCGCATGTGGGTGCGGGCCAGGGCCACGATCGCGGCGGGCATCGTCGCCGAGAACAGCATGGTCTGGCGGGTCTCGGGGGTCTTGGCCAACAGCTTCTCCACGTCTGGCAGGAAGCCCAGGTCGAGCATCTCGTCGGCCTCGTCGAGCACGAGAGACTTCACGTGCCCGATGTCGAGGGCCTTGCGGTTCATCAGGTCGATCAGTCGCCCGGGGGTGCCGACGACCACGTCGACGCCCGCGGTGAGCGCGTCGAGCTGCGGGTCGTAGGGCACCCCGCCGTACACCGTCAGGACCCGGATCCCGCGGTCCTTGCCGGCCATCGCGAGGTCGTTGGAAACCTGCAGGGCGAGCTCACGGGTGGGGGCGACGATCAGTGCCTGCGGCTTGCCCGGTGCCGCCAGCTCTTCGTAGTCCGGGTCGTGCGGCGCAACGGTGCGCTGCAGGATCGGGATGCCGAAGGCCAGCGTCTTGCCGGTGCCGGTGCGTGCCTGTCCGATCAGGTCGGTGCCGACCAGAGCGACCGAGAGGGTCATCTCCTGGATCGGGAAGGGGGACACGATACCGGCGCGCTCGAGCGCGTCGGCGATCTCGGGGAGCACCCCGAGCTCTCTGAAGGTGGTAGTCAGGATCTTTGCCGTTCTCGTGTGCGGGCCGAGTCTCTGGTGCGGACTGAGTCCGGATGGTGGTGCTTCTGGGGCCCGACCGACGGTGGCGTCTTCACACCGTTCCCGGTGTTCCACAAAAGGCCTGTGCGGCCCAAGAGTGCTGCCTCGGGGCGCCGGGCGATGACCACATGGTATCGCCTAACCTGCGACCATGACCGACACGCCCGCTCCCGAGCCCGGTGCCGACCTCCCCACCGGACCAGTCGAGGGTGGCGTCGTCTTCGAGGACCCGGGCTACCGCGCTGCCGTGGTCGACCTGCTCGGCGCCATTGCCTACGGCGAGCTCTCGGCCTTCGAGCGACTGGTGGACGACGCCAAGCTGGCGCCGAGCCTGCGCGACAAGATGGAGCTCTCGGCGATGGCTGCGGCGGAGTTCGGCCACGTACCGCCTCTGGTTCGGCGGATCACCGAGCTCGGTGCCGATGCGGTGGCAGCGATGGAGCCGTTCGTGGTGCCGTTCGACTCCTTCCACGTCCACACCGCGCCGCGCGACTGGCTGGAGGGTCTGGTCAAGGCCTACGTGGGTGACGGGCTTGCTGCCGACTTCTACCGCGAGGTGGCGGCCTTCCTCGACCGTGACACCCGAGACCTGATCATCGACTCCCTCGACGACTCGGGCCAGTCCGGCTTCGCGATCGAGCGGGTGCGTGCGGCGATCGTGGCCGACCACCGCGTGGGTGGTCGGCTGGCTCTGTGGGGACGCCGGCTGATGGGTGAGGCACTTTCACAGGCGCAGCGGGTTGCCGCGGACCGGGATGCGTTGACCGCACTGCTGGCCGGCGGGGTGGACCGCCCGGGGATGGACCTGGCTGCCCTGGGTCGGATGTTCACCCGGCTCACCGAGAACCACACCCAACGGATGGCTGAGCTCGGGCTGGACAGCTGAGCTGCCTCAGGCTCCGGAGTCAGGAACGGAAGCCGACGGTGCCGGTCATGGAGGTGGTGATGTCGACGTACGCAAGCCGTTCGGCGGGTACGACGATGCGGCGGCCACGTGAGTCCGACAGGGACAGCACGCCGCCCTTCTCCACCGCCTCGCCGACGGCCTTCGCGACCTCGTCGCTGCTCAGGTCGGTGTCGATGGTCAGCTCGCGGGGGGCGTTCTGGACGCCGATCTTGACCTCCATGGGGAGGACCTCCTTGATAGACAGTGCTTGAGCGGAAACGTGCGGGGGAGTGGTGTGTCGGTGCGGGTCAGCCGTGCTCTTCGGTGCGCGGGTAGCCCCGGATGCCGCGCCAGGCGAGGCCGGCCACCAGCGTGGCCGCATCCTCCCGGGAGATGCCTCCGACCGAGCCGCTGCCCCGGTCTCCGTCCGGTGGAGTGTCGGTGTCGGCCAGCCAGTAGCGGGCACTGACCTGCGCCATGCCCACCAGCGACACGGCGAGCAGCCGGGCATGTCCCTCGGGCACCCCGGTGTCCTCGCGGATCACGTGGGTGATCAGGGCGGCGCACTCACGGGTGACCCGGTCGACGCGTTCGCGCACCGCGGGCTCGTTGGTCAGGTCGGACTCGAAGACCAGCCGGAAGGCGCCCTCGGCCGAGGAGACGTACTCGTAGAACGCGTCGACGGTGGCGGCGACGCGCTGCTTGTTGTCCTGGGTGGAGTCCAGCGCGCGCTGGGCCGAGTCGATGATCGTGTCGCAGGACTGGTCGAGGAGCGCGAGGTACAGGTCGAGCTTGCCCGGGAAGTGCTGGTAGAGCACCGGCTTGGAGACGCCGGCGCGGTCCGCGATCTCGTCCATCGCAGCCGCATGGAAGCCGTGCACCGAGAACACCTCCAGTGCTGACTCGAGCAGCTGGGCCCGGCGGGCGCCCCGGGGCAGACGAAGCCCGCGGGGGCGGTCGCCGTTGCCCGTCTCGGTGCCCGTCGTCGTCACGTCCGAAGCCTAGCGGGCCGGGTCCGCGGTGCCGTCCCGGGCGATCTGGACGGTTGGCTCCTCGCCCTCGCCCTCGCGGTCCACGAGGCGCAGCGACGTCGTCAACGTCTCGCTGGTGACCAGTGCCTCATGCGCACGGACGGCAGCGGCGACGCCGGCGCCGGCTGTGATGGTGAGCGCGATCCGGTCGGAGACTTCGAGGCCGGCCTCGCGTCGGGCCTGCTGGATGGTGCGCACCAGGTCGCGGGCCACTCCTTCGGCGGCGAGCTCGGGGGTGACCTCGGTGTCGAGAACGACAAAACCACCGCCGGGCAGGGTCCCGATCGCGGTGCTGGCATCGACCGAGCCGGCCACGGTCTCCAGGGTGAACTCACCGGGCTGCAGCGTGAGCCCGCCTGAGGTCACCGTCCCGTCCTCGGCAACCGACCAGTCGCCCGACTTCGACCCCCTGATCGCGGTCTGGACGTCCCTGCCGAGCCGGGGACCGGCCGCACGGGCGTTCACGCTCAGCTGCTGCGCCATGTTGTACGACGCTGCCTCGGGCGCGTCCGCACCCAGCACCCGGACCGTCTTGACGTTGACCTCCTCGGCGACGATGGCCTCGAAGCCGGCCAGGTCCCTGGGCGCGTTGACCACGACGGTCAGGGTGCTCAGCGGCAGCCGGTTGCGCAGGTTGGCCGCCTTGCGCAGGGCGGAGGCGACCGAGCAGACCTCACGGACCTGGTCCATCGCCGCCACCAGCGCCTCGTCGGCCGGCAGCTCAGCAGCCAGCGGCCAGTCGGTCAGGTGGACCGAACGTTCTCCGGTGAGGCCCCGCCAGACCTCCTCGGTGGTCAGCGGCAGCAGTGGGGCGTTCACCCGGCAGACGACCTCGAGCACGGTGTAGAGGGTGTCGAAGGCGGCGGCGTCGACGTGGCCGTCGCTTGCCCAGAACCGCTCGCGGGAGCGACGGATGTACCAGTTCGTGAGCACGTCGATGAACGAGCGTGTCGAGTCGCAGGCGTCGGCGACCGCGTAGTTGTCCAGCTGTTCGGTCATCGTCTCGACGTACTGGCGCAGCTTGGCCAGGATGTAGCGGTCCAGCGGCGCGGTGGAGTCGGTCCGCCAGGAGGCGTCGTAGGCGCGGTTGTCCGGCTCTGCCGTGCTGGTGCGGCAGCTGTTGGCGTACAGCTGGAAGAAGTACCAGCTGTTCCACAGCGGGATCATCACCTGGCGCACCGCGTCGCGGATGCCCTGCTCGGTGACCACGAGGTTGCCGCCGCGCAGGATCGGGCTGGCCATCAGGAACCAGCGCATCGCGTCGGCTCCGTCGCGGTCGAAGACCTCGCGCACGTCGGGGTAGTTGCGCAGCGACTTGGACATCTTGTTGCCGTCCGAGCCGAGCACGATCCCGTGGCTGATGCAGGTCTCGAAGGCCGGCTTGTCGAAGATCGCGGTGGCCAGGACGTGCAGGGTGTAGAACCAGCCGCGAGTCTGGTTGATGTACTCCACGATGAAGTCCGCCGGGAAGTGTCCCTCGAACCAGTCTGCGTTCTCGAACGGGTAGTGGTTCTGCGCGAACGACATCGAGCCCGAGTCGAACCAGACGTCGAGCACGTCGGGCACCCGTCGCATCATCGAGGCACCGGACGGGTCGTCGGGGTTGGGTCGCACCAGGTCGTCGACGTAGGGCCGGTGCAGGTCGGGGACGCCGTTCTTGGTGGGCACTCGGCCGAAGTCACGCTCCAGCTGCTCGAAGGAGCCGTAGACATCGATCCGCGGGTACGCCGGGTCGTCGCTCTTCCACACCGGCACCGGGCTGCCCCAGAACCGGTTGCGGGTGATCGACCAGTCGCGGGCGTTCGCCAGCCACTTGCCGAACTGGCCGTCCTTGATGTGCTCGGGCACCCAGCGGATCTGCTGGTTGAGCTCGAGCATCCGCTGCTTGACCGCGGTCACCTCGACGAACCACGACGAGACGCCCTTGTAGATCAGGGGTTCGCGGCAGCGCCAGCAGTGCGGGTAGGAGTGGTCGTAGGTCTCCCTGCGCAGCAACACCGTGCTGGGGGTGACCGAGCCGGTCGGAGGCTTCGAGACGCTCGTTCCTCGCTCCTCAGCCAGCGGGGAGGCGGTCGCTGCCTTGAGGTGGTCGATGATGTGCAGGTTGGCGTCGAACACCAGCATCCCGGCGTACTCGTCGACGGGATGGGTGAACCGGCCGTCCTTGCCCACCGGCATCACCGGCTCGATGCCTTCGCGGTCGGTGACCACCTTGTCGTCCTCACCGAAGGCGCCGGCCGAGTGCACCAGGCCGGTGCCGTCGGTGGTGGTGACGAAGTCGGCCTCGACGACGCGGAACGCGTTCTCGTGGCCCAGGTAGTAGCCGAACGGTGGGGTGTAGCTGCGCCCGAGCAGGTCGGCGCCCGTGAGGCGTTGGACGACCTGGTCCTCGATGTCGTCGACGCCGTCGTCCTTCAGCTCCCGGGCGTATGCCGCCAGCCGGGCCGCGCCGATCACGTAGCGCTCGGTGCTGCCGGTGAAGGAGGACTCCACGACCACGTAGTCGATGTCGGGAGCCACCATCACCGCCAGGTTGGACGGCAGCGTCCACGGAGTCGTCGTCCAGACCAGTGCCAGCGCTCCCCCCAGGGAATCGTCACCCGCCTCCAGCCGGAACCCGACGGTCACTGCCGGGTCCTGCCGCATCCGGTAGACGTCGTCGTCCATCCGCAGCTCGTGGTTGGACAGCGGCGTCTCGTCGTTCCAGCAGTAGGGAAGCACCCGGAAGCCCTCGTAGACCAGGCCCTTGTCGTAGAGCTGCTGGAAGGCCCAGATCACCGACTCCATGTAGTCGGGGTTCAACGTCTGGTAGTCGTGGTCGAAGTCCACCCAGCGGGCCTGCCGGGTGACGTACTCGCGCCACTCGCCGGTGTACTTCAGCACCGACTCACGACAGGCCTCGTTGAACTTCTCGATTCCCAGCTCGAGGATCTCGTCGGTGGTCTTGATGCCGTTGAGCCGCATCGCCTCGAGCTCGGCCGGCAGCCCGTGGGTGTCCCAGCCGAAGCGGCGCTCGACGCGACGGCCGCGCATCGTCTGGTAGCGCGGCACCAGGTCCTTGACGTAGCCGGTGAGCAGGTGGCCGTAGTGCGGCAGCCCGTTGGCGAACGGCGGCCCGTCGTAGAAGACGAACTCGTTGGAGCCGTCCTCGCCGGGGTCGCGTCGGTCGACGCTGGCCAGGAAGGTGTCGTCCCCCGCCCAGTAGGCGAGCACGCCCTCCTCGATGCTCGGGAAGGCTGGGCTCGACGGGACAGCGCTGGTGCCTGTGCCGGTGGAGACCTTGGGGTAGGTCATGGATGTCTCCTGCGTACGTCGTCGTGCCCGGGATGATCTTCGGCCACGAGGACGACACCCGTCGGGAGCCGCGGTACCACCTCGCTTGCCCTGGCTTCGCTGGTCGAGCTGCACGAGCCCAGGGCCGCTTCGTTCACGGCTGTGACGGGCCTACCCGTCCGGTTCTACTGAGGCCGACCGATCGTGTCGCCACGGTCAGTGCTGGCCCGTTCTTCCGGAGGCTCGCCGCTGATGGCGGCTCGATCGCCTGTGCCTACAGCGTAGTAGGCGCAGGCGCGACCCCGCCACCGAGATCGGCCTGCGCGGGCTCGGGAGTGGGGTCGGGCCGGGAGCCCGTGTCGTGCCGCTCGGCGAGCCGGCTGGTCTCCGGCACCATGGACGCTGGGAAACCGAATGCTCGCAGCGGTTCGTCGAGCGCGTCCTCGAGCAGCTTGACCACCATCGGCGACCAGGCCGAGCCGCCGTAGCGCAGGCGCGCCTGGTCGAAGATCGCCGCCACCGTCGACTCGAGCGCGAGCGGCACGCCGAGGTCTTGCCCGAGCCGAGTGGCGAAGCCGAGGTCCTTGCACGCCAGGTCCATCGTGAAGCCGATGTCGTAGCTGCCGTTGAGGATGACCTGGCTCTCGGTCTCGTGCACGAAGCTGTTGCCGGAGCTGGCCCGGATCGCGGCGAAGGCCACCGCCAGGTCCACCCCGCCGCGTTTGGCGAGCATCAGCGCCTCCCCGGCCGCCACGAGGTGGATGAACGCCAGCATGTTCGTGATCACCTTCACGATCGCGGCCTTCCCGAGTTGGCCGACGTAGATGGTCTCGCCGCCGACCGCACGAAACAGGTCGCGGTGGGCCTGGAACGTCTCGTAATCGCCTCCCACCAGCACGGTGATGTCGCCCGTGGCGGCCTTGTGCACGCCGCCGGTCACGGGCGCCTCGAGGCAGCTCACCCCAGATGCCTCAGCCAGCCGGGCCAACCCGGTGAGGGTCTCCACGTCGCTCGTGCTCATGTCGACCCAGAGACTCCCGGGTGTCAGCTCGGCCAGTGCCCCCGCCGGCCCGGTCATCACGGTCTTCACCGCGGCGGGCGAGGGGAGGCAGGTGATCAGCACGTCAGCACGCGCGGCAACGAGTCCGGGGGAGTCCGCCCAGGCGCACCCGTCCGACACCAGGTCCTCGGCGCGTTCTGGGCGGAGGTCGTGCACGATGACCGGGTATCCCGCCCGGTGCAGGCTGGCCGCCAGGTGCTGGCCCAGGTGGCCCAGTCCGACGAACCCGATGCGCGTGGTCATGGTGCCCTCCCCCCTGCTTGCCGCCGATGCACAGCCGGTCGCGGCGCCGGAGGCACGGTCACGCGGGGTGCGTCGCGCTCTGGTTGTGCCGCGGCTCTGCCAGCACCCGACGGACCATGGGATCGAAGAAGCTCAACGGTTCCGACGGGTAGTCGGGGTCGAAGGAGACCTGGTCGTAGTCGGCGCAGAAGTCGGCGGTGTCCTGGAAGTAGGGGTGGTCTCGCCAGCGGTCCCGCGCATCCGGGTCGGCACCGATGTGCTGGAAGTAGTAGACGCCTTGGAAGACGCCGTGGTGCTTGATGATCCAGTAGTTGCGCTCGCTGACGTAGGGGCGAAGCATCGCTGCTGCTACTTCGGAGTGGTTGGCGGGGGCGAGGAAGTCGCCGATGTCGTGCAGCAGTGCACACACGACGGTCTCCTCGTCCTCGCCGGCACGGTGTGCGCGGGTGGCGGCCTGGAGAGAGTGCTCGAGACGGGTGATCTGGTAGCCCGAATCGTGGTCCATCGTCGACAACCACCCCAGGACGCGCTCGGGGAAGCCACGCAGCTCCTCCTGCTCCAGTGCGCCGAGCATCGCGTAGTCCGCGGCGGTCCCGTCGGACATCTTGGTGAAGCCGACTCGTGGGTGAGCCATCATCACAATCCTTCCTCAGGACCGGGTGGAATGTGCGTGCCGTGCAGGACTCGTCGCCGAGCCATCAGGTCGTCGTACTCCAGGTACGCGTCCTGCAGATGACGATCTCCGCTGGCCGCGTCGAAGGCTCGCCTGCCGTGCAGGACGCGGTGCCCGTGCACCGTGAGCAGGTCACCGCTCTGGGTCTTGAACTCCTGGGTGTACTCGCCACCGCCGATCATCGCGCCCAGCTTCTGGTAGGCGTCGTAGAAGGCACTGACGTCGTCGAAGGCAGCGTCGACCGGCAGCGCGAGCTGGTTGGAGTAGCGGAACCCGACGACCTCGCCCCCGGGGGCGAGCTGGACCAGTGGCGCCGACGCGAGGGTGTCCTCCTCCGCGCTGAACAGCTGGAAGGTGACGGGGATGCGGCACAGCGTCTCGAAGGCCTCCGGATCATGGTCGTGCAGGTCCGACAGGACCGCCCACCCGTCGGTGACGGTGCTCTCCCCGCCTTGCGCCTCGTTGACCAGGAAGTGCAGCAGCTGGATGCTGGGCGGCCAGTGGTAGCTCGGGAGGTCCGTGTGCGGCTTCAGCTCCAAAGCGGTGTGTGCGACGTTGTAGCCGCTGGCGTCGTGCCGGACGTTGTGCACCCGTTCGAAGGCGGTCTCGCGCACGTGGCAACCGATCGCGGCGGTGAACCGCTCGACCTCGTGCGACATGCTGGGAGTGCCACGCACGATGGCGGCGCCGAGGTCGTGGATCGCATCGAGGTAGGCAAGCTGTCCGCTCGTCGAGCCGACGACCTCGTCGTGGTCGAACGACGGGATCGTCTCGCCCTGGGCCGTCCACAGCCGTCGTCCCGGGCCGGGCCCGACTGTTCTCGGACGGGAGTAGTCGTGCCGGGCGAGCCAGACGTCCCGGAAGCGTGAGCGGTGGCCGTCCTGCCAGATGATCAGCAGCGACCTGTTCTCGGCGTCGAACACCGTCTCGACCGGACGCACGTGCCGAGGAATGTCCGCGGTGAACAGACGACGCTCTCCGGACTGCGCCACCCGACACTCCGGGCACCCGCAGTTGTCGCGCAGCCAGATGTAGTGGAACCGCATGGACACCCCGGACAGCGTCAGCTCCAGGTGGTCCTCGGCACCCTTCACCGTGGTTGGTCCGACCGAAGCCGGGGCAGTAGTCATGTCGTCCGCCCATCACCGATCGACCCGCAACGTCATCGTGACCCGCGCGGTCTCAAGTGCAGTCTCTCGCTCGAACGAGCCATCGGCAAACGATGATTCAAGCGAACAAGACATCGGTATTGTGTTGCTCACGGCCCCCAGCCCCTCAGCGGTCGGGCGTCGGCGTTCGTCGCGTGGCTGCAGGCCCAGGACCAGCTCGACCAGTCACTGGTGCCACTCTCGGCAGGGTGAGCCCGCAGGCACATCTCGTTGGGCCCTCAGGCGCATCTCGACGAGTTCGGGAACATGGGCGAGGGTCCAGATGTTCACCCGTCGTACCCAACGAACCGAGGAGAGCCGTGTCCCTGCCAGCACTCGTGGAACCCGCCGCCGAGCTGACCGTCGATGAGGTACGCCGCTACAGCCGGCACCTGATCATCCCCGATGTCGGGATGACCGGCCAGAAGCGGCTGAAGAACGCCAAGGTGCTGGTGATCGGCGCCGGCGGCCTGGGCAGCCCCGCGCTGCTGTACCTGGCTGCGGCCGGGGTCGGCACGCTGGGCATCGCGGAGTTCGACGAGGTCGACGAGTCCAACCTGCAGCGCCAGATCATCCACGGCCAGTCCGACATCGGCAAGTCGAAGGGCCAGTCCGCCAAGGAGTCCATCGCCGAGGCGAACCCCTTGGTGAACGTGATCCTGCACGAGGTACGGCTGGAGAACGACAACGTGCTGGACGTCTTCAGGGGCTACGACCTGATCATCGACGGCACCGACAACTTCGCGACGCGTTACATGGTCAACGACGCGGCGTACTTCTTGAAGATCCCCTACATCTGGGGCTCGATCTACCGCTTCGACGGCCAGGCCAGCGTGTTCTGGCCCGCCATGGAGAACGAGGACGGCACCAGCGCACAGGCGCCCTGCTACCGGTGCCTCTACCCCGAGCCGCCGCCTCCGGGCATGGTTCCCAGCTGCGCCGAGGGTGGCGTGCTGGGCGTGCTGTGTGCCTCGATCGGGTCGATCCAGGTCAACGAGGCGATCAAGCTGCTCATCGGGATCGGCGACCCGCTGGTCGGCAGGCTCATGATCTACGACGCACTCGAGATGGAGTACCGCAAGCTCAAGGTCCGCAAGGACCCCAGCTGCGCGCTGTGCGGCGACAACCCGACCGTCACCGAGCTGATCGACTACGACGCCTTCTGCGGGGCGATCTCCGAGGAGGCCGCGGACGCTGCGGCGGAGTCGACGATCAGCGTCACGCAGCTCGAGCACATGCTCAAGGAGCGCGACGAAGGCTCCCGCGACTTCGTGCTGGTCGACGTGCGAGAGCCCAACGAGTACGAGATCAACAAGATCCCAGGGTCGGTGCTGATCCCCAAGGGCGAGTTCCTGAACGGCAACGTGTTCGACCAGCTCGCCAACGACAAGCCGGTCGTGCTGCACTGCAAGTCGGGTGCCCGCTCCGCCGAGGCACTCGCGGTGCTCAAGGGCGCCGGCTACTCCGACGCAGTGCACGTGGGCGGCGGCGTGGTGGCGTGGGTCAACCAGATCGACCCGTCCCAGCCCAGCTACTGAGCCGAGCTCACCGGCCAGGTCGGTCGAAAGCGGTCGAGACCGACGTAACCCTGGCGTAACCCTTCGCAGACCCCTTCGTTGGTCAGTACGGCGCACCAATGCGCCCTGACCTCATGAAGGACGACCAGATGCGCCACGCCCGCACCCGTTCGCTGCTCGCTGTCGCGACTTCCCGTTCGCCCGGGCCCACTCCGGTTTCGGTGGCCTTGCGCTGGTCCACGGCACCGAGCCGTTCAACCCCATCCTCTAGGGGTCACATTCTCTGATCCCAGCGCTCGGGAGCCGGGGGGATCAGGCTGACTCGGCCTGGGAGA